>DATKQS010000018.1 GCA_035532555.1 Thermoplasmata archaeon
GGGAATACGTCGGCGACCCCCGGAGGTTCGGACGACGCGGAGCCGGCCGTCCCGGTCCATCTGCTGGATCGTGCGGACCGTGAGCCCGAGACGGCGGGCGACCTCCCGGGGCCGGAGCAGGATATCCACAAATATGGGATACAGATAGACATATTTCTACTCTTTATCGTTAACTGCTAAAGCCCCCCGGGCCTCACCCGGAGGGCCCCCGAGCTCGCACCGTCACAAGCCGTTATATCGCGTATGGCCTCCAAGCTACCGAGAGCGTCACATGGCGAAGGCGGCCACCTCGAAGACCGAGTCCCAGGGATCCGCCGATGCCTTCCCGGAAGACCGCATCGTAGAGATCTACCGGACCGAGGTGCTCGCGCGGGTGATGGATGAGCGCTGTCTGATCCTCCAGCGGCAGGGTCGGATCGGGTTCTATGTACCTCTCGCCGGCCAGGAGGCTGCGCAGATCGGGAGCGGCTACGCACTCGACCCCTCCGACTGGATCTTCCCGGCCTACCGCGAACTCGGACTTGCACTGGTGCGCGGCATCCCCGTGAAGAGCCTCATCGACCAGTTCATAGGCAACTCCGCCGACCTCACCAAGGGCCGACAGATGCCGAACCACTACGCCTTCCGAGAGCAGCGGTTCGTGTCTGCCTCCAGTCCCATCGGGACCCAGATCACCCAGGCCGTCGGCGCGGCGATGGCGGCGAAGAAGAAGCATGACCCCATCGTGACGATCACCTTCTTCGGGGACGGCGCCACGAGCTCCAACGACTTCCACGCCGGGCTCAACTTCGCCGGCGTCTTCGCCGCTCCGACGATCTTCTTCTGTCAGAACAACGGCTGGGCGATCTCACTTCCTCGGGAGAAGCAAACCCTTAGCCCGACGCTCGCGGGGAAGGCCGATGCCTACGGGCTTCCCGGCGTCGTTGTCGATGGGAACGACGTGCGCGCGGTGTACCGGGCCGTGCGCGAGGCGCGGGCTCGTGCGATCGCCGGCGACGGCCCCACGCTCATCGAGGCCCAGGTGTACCGCTTCGGCCCGCATTCGACCTCGGACGATCCCAGTCGCTACCGCCCCGAGGAGGCCGTCCGGAAGGCCCGCGAGCACGACCCGGTGCTCCTCCTTCAGTCCGAACTGATCCGCAAGGGGATCCTCACGAAGGACTCCGATGCCAAGATCTGGGAGGAGCTCAAGGTGGAGGTGGCTCGCGCGATCGAGGCGGCAGAGAACACCCCGGCCGTGGAGCCGCTCTCCTTCTTCGACGACGTCTTCGCTCAGCCGACCCCCGCGCTGGAGGAACAGCGAGCGTCCTTCGATCAGCTTCTCCGGGAGGGGGTGCTCCGCCCGTGACGGAACTCACCCTCGTCCAGGCCGTGAACCGGGGTCTCCGGGTGGCCCTGTCGTCGGATCCGGATGTGCTCATCCTCGGAGAGGACGTCGGAGTGAACGGAGGTGTGTTCCGGGCGACCGAAGGACTCCAGAAGGAGTTCGGACCGGAGCGGGTGATCGACACGCCACTCTCAGAAACGGGGATCATCGGTACGGCGATCGGGATGGCGCTCTACGGCCTGAAGCCGGTGGCCGAGATCCAGTTCATGGACTTCATCTATCCGGCCTTCGACCAGATCGTCAGCGAGCTCGCCAAGATGCGCTACCGGTCGGGCGGGCAGTATCCGTGCCACGTGGTCGTCCGCGCCCCGTACGGCGGCGGCATCCGCGGCGGCCTCTATCACTCTCAGTCGACCGAGGCCTACTTCGCCCACACCGCTGGGCTCAAGGTGGTCATTCCATCCAACCCGGCCGACGCGAAGGGACTGCTCCTGACGGCCATCCACGACGAGGACCCCGTGATCTTCCTCGAGCCGAAGCGAATCTATCGATCGCTGACGGGCGAGGTCGCCGACGGGGACTATCGAGTTCCGTTCGGGACAGCGAACGTCGTCGTCGAGGGAGCGGATGTGTCGCTGTTCGCCTACGGCGCCATGATACCCCCGACCGTGGAGGCCGCGCGGACCCTCCTCTCGGAGGGCATCTCCGCCGAGGTCGTCGATCTTCGAACGTTGGTGCCACTCGACGAGAAGGCGATCCTCGCCTCCGTCGAGAAGACCGGCCGTGCCGTCGTGGTCCACGAGGCGGCCCGCTTCTGCGGGTTCGGCGGCGAGTTGAGCGCAATCCTCGCGGAAAAGGCGTTCTACTCCCTCAAGGCCCCCATCGCGCGCGTAACGGGGTACGACACTCCGTTCCCCTATGCTCTCGAGAACTCCTATCTTCCAAACGCCTCTCGGATCGCCCACGCCGCTCGGACGGCGGCCCGGACCCAATAGGAGGACTACGAATGGGTACGTTCGAGTTCCGGCTCCCCGACATCGGTGAGGGCGTCGCCGAGGGCGAGGTCGTTCAATGGTTCGTGAAGGAAGGGGAGACGATCCAGGAGGATGCCCCTCTCGTCAGCGTCCTGACGGACAAGGCGAACGTCGAGATCCCGTCTCCGAAGGCGGGGCGGATCTCAAAGCTTCACGCCTCCGTAGGGCAGAAGGTGAAGGTCGGCGGCCTCCTCGTCACGATCGAGACGCAGGGCGGTCCCGCCGCTGCGGCGCCTGCTTCACCCGCCCCCGCGCCTCCGCCGGCACGGACACCCGCCGCGCCCGCAGCTCCCGTTCCGCCACCGACCCCGGCCACGGGAGTCTCCGCGACCCCGGCCGGTCGGTCTTTGGCGTCCCCGTACCTTCGCCGGCTCGCGGCCGAACGCGGGATCGACCTCGCCACCGTGAAGGGCTCCGGGCCCGGCGGTCGAATCACCGAAGCGGATCTGACGGGCGCCTCCGCGCCCCGCGCCGAGGCGGCAGCGGCCGCGACTCCCAGGGCCGGGTCGCCGGGGGCCCCGACCTTCGTCGCGGCGGGGGACGATATCATCGAACGCGTTCCGATCCGAGGCGTCCGCCGCGCCATCAGCGAGCACATGTCCCAGTCCGTCCACACGGCCGCTCACTTCACCTACGTCGAGGAAATCGATGTCTCCGAACTAGTTCGGTTCCGCGAGCGGATGGGGCGCCACGTGGAGAAGGACGGCGTCAAGCTCAGCTATCTGCCGTTCATCTTGAAGGCGGCCATCGCCGGCCTCCGGGCCCATCCGCGGATGAACGCGACCATGGACGATGCGAAGGAGGAGCTGCTCGTCCATGGCTCCTACGATATCGGCATCGCCACGGCGGCACCGGAGGGCCTCGTGGTGCCCGTGGTTCGCGCCGCCGACACGAAGAGCGTGGGCCAGCTCGCGCGGGAGATTCAGTCCCTGGCCGAGCGAGCCCGCCAAGGCAAGCTCGCTCGGGAGGAGCTCATCCACTCCTCGTTCACGATCACCAGCCTCGGGGCGCTCGGAGGTGTGATGGCGACCCCGATCCTCAACTATCCGCAGGTCGCGATTCTCGGCGTGCACAAGATCGCGCGTCGGCCGACCTACCAAGCGGACGGATCAATCGGGCCTTCGGACCTGATGAACCTCTCGGTCTCGCTCGACCACCGCATCCTGGATGGCATCGTCGCCGCCCAGTTCCTCGCGGTCGTCAAGGCCCACCTAGAGGACCCTCACAAGCTGTTCGCGGAACTCGCATGAATGCCGGCGCCGGTGTGGTGCCACTTCCGTACGACGCCGCGACGGCGGAGTCCCTCCTGGGTCCGGAAGCTCGGGCGATCGCGCTCTCGGCATATCGCTGGATGACCCTCGGCCGCGCGCTCGACGCGCGCATGCAGGGGCTGCAACGCCAGGGAAGGGTGGGGTTCTACGGGGCCGCCACGGGCCACGAGGCCGTCAACGTCGCGCTCGGCCTTGCCACGAGCCCTGCGGATTGGATCGTGCCGGGGTTGCGCGAGCAGCTCGCCGCACTCGTGCGGGGCCACCCCCTCGCGACGTACGCGCAGCACCTGTTCGCCACGGACCTAGACCCGGCGCGGGGCCGTCAGATGCCCTGCCACCCCAGCGCGCGGGACGTCCACTACGTGTCGATGTCCTCGGTGATCGGCACACAGATCACCCACGCGGTCGGCATCGCCGCCGGACTGCGCGCGCGCAACGATCCCGGGGTCGCGCTCGGCTTCTTCGGAGATGGGGCGACGAGCGCGAACGATTTCCACGCGGGCCTCAACTTTGCGGCCGTGTACCACCTCCCGGTCGTCTTCGGCTGCGCCAACAACCAGTGGGCGATCTCCGTTCCCGTCGAGCAGCAGACCCGTTCGGCGACCCTCGCCGCCAAGGGCGCGGCCTACGGGATCCCGGGCGAGAGGATCGATGGCACCGATTTCTTCCGATCCTACGCCACGCTCCGTGACGCGATCGCCCGGGCTCGCTCCGGGAACGGCCCGACCCTCATCGAGTTCCAGGTTTATCGGATGACGCCCCATTCCAGTTCGGACGACCCCACGCGCTACCAGCCCCGGGACTGGGGAGCTCGGGCTGCGTCCCACGATCCGGTTCTCCGGCTGGAGCACTGGCTTCGGAAGAACGGGCAGCTCGACCCAGAGCTCGAGGGGCAGATCCGGACCGAGGCCGAGCGTCAGGTGCGCGAGGCCGTGGCCGAGGCCGAAGCGGCGCCTCCCCCGCGGCCCGGGTCGCTCACCGAAGACGTTTTTGTCGATTCCCTGCCCTTCGTTCCCGAACGGGGTGAGTAACGCCGATGGCCGGAACCTACTCGCGCGCGACCCAGGTGCTGGTGATCGGCGGCGGCCCGGCGGGGTACATGGCCGCGATCCGAGCGGGACAGCTGGGACTGAAGGTCCTCCTGGTGGAGCGCCAGTTCCTCGGGGGGGAATGCCTCAATCGGGGATGCATCCCATCGAAGGCCCTGATCCACGCCTCGGAACTCTACCACCGTCTCGTCACCGAGGGCCCCGAGATCGGCGTGACCGCCGGATCGGCCCGGTTCGATCTCACGACCGCGATGCGCTGGAAGGATTCGGTCGTCGCCAAGGAGCGTCAGGGCGTCGCCACCTTGCTCAAGGCGGCCGGCGTCAGCGTCCTAGTCGGCGAGGCCAAGTTCACGGGCCCGAAGTCGGCGGAGTTCCGAGCGCCCGACGGCGGCTCCGAGCGGATCGATTTCGACAGCGCGATCGTCGCCACCGGCGCCGTCCCGATCACGATCCCGGGCTTCGAGACCGACGGGAAGCGGGTCATCAACTCCTGGGAGTTGCTCTCGCTGACCCAGCTGCCGAAGTCCCTCCTCGTCCTGGGGGGAGGGGTCAGCGGGTGCGAGCTCGGCGAGTTCATGGCCCGGGTCGGGGTCTCCGTGACGATCGTTGAGCTGATGCCTCAGATCCTCCCCGGCCTCGACGCCGATCTCGCCCGGGAGCTCTCGAAGACCCTCGAAAAGTGGGGCGTCGGCGTGCGGATTGCCACCAAGGCCGTCCAGCTCGATCGGTCCGGCCCGGCGCTCGCGCTGACCGTGGAGGGCGCGAGCGGCCGCGAGACGCTGAGTGCCGAGACCTTGTTCGTGACGATCGGCAAGCGGGCCGACAGCGCGCACCTCGGCCTCGAGGATGCCGGTGTGCAGTTCGACCCCAAGAGCGGGTTCATCGCCGTCAACGATCGGATGCAGACCAACGTTCCCCACATCTACGCGGCCGGCGACGTCTGCCGGCCCCCGATGCTGGCCCACAAGGCCTACCGCGAAGGGATCGTGGCGGCGGAGGTCATCGCCGGTCGGACGACCCGGTTCGACTTCCAAGCAATCCCGTCGGTCGTCTTCACGACGCCCGAGCTCGCATCGGTCGGGCTGACGCTCGCCGGGGCCCAGAAGCAGGGACTGTCGGCCCGAGAGGCCCGCTTTCCGTTCGCTGCCCTCGGCCGTGCGCACGCGAACCATGCGACCGATGGCTGGCTCAAGGTCGTCGGGGACGACTCGACCGGTGCGTTCCTCGGTGGCCACGCCGCCGGCACCGCGGCGGGAGAGTACGCCGCCGAGTTCGCGCTGGCGATCGAGATGGGCGCGACGATGCGTGATCTCGCGCAAACGATCCATCCCCACCCCACGTTCGCCGAATCGATCGCGGAAGCGGCGCTCCTGTGGCTCGGCGAGCCCATGCACGTCGCCCGGAGAACGAGCGATGCCCGCCCACGTTGACTGGGGACGCCGGGAGTACCCGGCGTCGCTCGAAGCGATGCGTCGGCTGCGCGCGGAGCGCCGACGTGGGACGATCGGGGACACGCTCATCCTCGTGGAGCATCCGCCCGTGGTCACCGTCGGGGTCGAGGGGGACGACGGCGAGGCGATCACCTCCGGGCTTCCCGTGATCCGGGTGGAGCGCGGAGGAAAGAGCACCTATCACGGACCCGGCCAGCTCGTGGGGTACCCGATCGTGGACCTCGACGCGCGCGGCCGCGACGTGCGACGCTTCGTCCACCAATTGGAGGAGATGCTGGTGAACAGCGTCGCCGAGTTCGGGATCGTCGCCGGCCACGTATCCGGGCGGCGCGGCGTGTGGGTCGAGGGGGAGCGAAAGATCGCCTCCATCGGCATCGCCGTGGAGCAGTGGGTCACGTTCCACGGGTTCGCTCTGAACGTCGATGTCGACCTCGCGCCGTTCTCGATGTTCCATCCCTGTGGCTTCGACGGTCGCATCATGACCTCGATCGCCGAGGAGACCGGCCGGCCCGTGAGCGTCGAGGAGGCGAAGGGACCGGTCCTGCGGGCTTGGACGGCCACCTTCGGCGTGGGAGGGATGCCGGCCCCGTCGGATGCCGTGTCCCCGGCGGGCGCCCCGGCCGTATGACCGCCCCGGACGGTCGGCCTCTCCTCCTCCTCGTGGGAGGCGGAGGTGGACTGGTCGGACGCTCGGTGCTCGCCGAGTTCAAGACGGACTGGGCGATCCGCTCCGTTCACCGTCACCCCACCCCGGAGGAGCAGCACGGGGGTGTGGAGTGGATCGCTCAGGATGCTGGAGGGCTCGCGAACTGGGATCCACTCCTGAAGGACGTCGATCTTGTCGTCACCCTGGCGTGGTACCGCCCCGGCCACGACCGCCGATTCGCGCCGCTCACTCAGGGATTGCTGCGGCTCTTGGACGCCGCCGGTCGCTGCGGGATCCCGCGATTCGCCCACCTCAGCGTTCCGGACGCGCCCGCTCACCTCGAGCAGGACCTGCCCTACCTCTCCCTGCGGCGTCGCTTCGATCGCGCGCTCGAACGGAGCGGGATCTCCCACGTGATCGTGCGGCCGACGATGCTCTTCGGCCCCGGCGATCGCCTCCTCACGGTGATGCTTCGTCAGATGCGGCGCTACCGCTTCTTCCCTCTCTTCGCGGACGGCGAGTACCACGTCAGCCCGCTGGCCGTGCGCGACCTGGCCCGCATCCTGGCGACGGAGGTCGGCCGCCCGGGAAGCCGCAACGTTCTTGCAGGCGGACCCCGCCGTTGGCGGTACCGGGACCTCACGGACCGCATGTTCGAGGCGCTCGGCCAGCGACCCCGATACTGGCACCTCTCCCCTCGGAACTCCGTGCGGCTCGCCTCCGCGATCGAACGGCTCGGCTCCTCGCTGATCTACCGGTACGAGGTCGAGTGGTTGCTCTCCGACATGCTCGGTCTGCCACCCTACACGGGGCTCGACCCGCCCCTCGCCGATGTCGAGCCGTTCATCCAGGCCGAAGGAGCTCGGATGCGCGCTCGCGGAGCGCCCATCGACTAGGGGGGCCGGCCGATACCGTCCTATGCTCCCCCGGGAGTGCGGGGTCATGTCGGCACCTGCACGCTTGAGCGAGAGCGGCACGATCCTCGACGTAGTGAACGCGCTCGCCGATCGTGAAGGCGAGCTGGAGATACGGCTCGAGAACTTCTCGATCCGGCTCCCCATGGCCCCCGAGGCGATCCGGCTCGATGGAACGCTGCTCATCGGCCTGCGCATGCGCGAACTGAGCGAGGAGGAGAAGCACGCCCACTCCGATCGCTCGGTCCGGCGCACCAAGGCCTAGATCCCGGCCCGGAAGTCCGGGTCGCTCGCCCGCGCGATCCGTCCTGGTGAGCGATCCCTACGCCGTGCCCGGGGCGAAGATGTTCAGGAAGTAGCCCGCGAGGAAGCCCGCCGCGCCCGCCCCCAGTCCGATCAGCAGCATGCGAACCCCGCTCTCCCATACCGATCCGACGGTGGTGCGCGCCTCGTACCAGCCCACAAGGAAGAGCACGACCGCGCTCAGCCCGATCGCGATGAGCCCGGCGTCCATGATCGACAGGTCGATCCCGAAGAGGAACGGGAGGAGGGGGATGATCGAGCCGACGAGGGTGGCGAGGAAGACCACGGATGCGCTGCGGCCGGGCTGACTCGCCTGGACCGGCGAGATGTGGAGCTCGAAGGCCATCATGAGATCGAGCATCATCTTCGGCTTCGCGATGATCTGGTCGAGCATCGACTCGACCTCGTCGCCCTGGAAGTCCCACTCGTGGAGGATCTCCCGGATCTCCTGCTTCTCCATGGCGGGGACATGTTCCATCTCCCACACCTCCCGCCGGCGCTCGGCGAGGTAGAGCTGGCGCCGCGCCCGCGTGGACGTGTACGCGACGGCGCCCATCGAAACCGATTCGGCCGCCAGCGCGGCAGCGGCCGCGACGACGATGATGAACCGGCCCTGACCGGTGGCGGCGAGCCCTAGTACGATCCCGAGGACATTGACGAGCCCATCCTGGCTTCCGAGGATGAAATCGGAGAGGAAGCCCGGCTCGGAGTGGGTCTCGCGTACCGGACTCCCCGGTGGGGTCGATGCCATCGAGCGCCGGAGCACCCGCGGTGGTTAAGGGATTGACGCTTCAGGGCCGGGCGGGAGCCGCCGAACGGGCCCGGTGCCGGAGGAGGAACCGGGAGAGACCCCCCGGCCGCATGACCCCGACCGGGGTGACGAACCCCGTGACGTACTTCGCCGGAGTGATGTCGAAGGCCGGATTGCGGGCATGGCTCTTCTTCGGGGCGATCCGCTGCGTCCCGAGATCGAGCACCTCGGCTTCGTCCCGCTCCTCCACGGGGATCGTCGTACCGTCTTTTCGGGCCGCCTCGAACGTGCTCCACGGCGCCGCGACGTAGAAGGGCACGCCGTTCTCGTGGGCGAGGACGGCCTTCTCGTACGTCCCGATCTTGTTCGCGAAGTCGCCGTTGCGCGCGATCCGGTCGGCGCCGACGATGACCGCGTCGACGTCCCCGTTGTGCAGGTAGTACCCCGCGGCATTGTCCGCGATGATCGCGTGGGGGATCTTCTCCTGGTCGAGCTCCCAAGCGGTGAGGCGGGAGCCCTGCAGAAGCGGACGGGTCTCGTCCACCCAGACGAAGAGACGCACTCCCCGGTCGTGGGCGACGCGGATCGGCGCGAGGGCCGTGCCCCACTCCACCGTAGCGAGCGCCCCGGCGTTGCAGTGCGTGAGCACCTTGTTGGCCTGGCGGAAGAGCGGAGCGCCCGCCTCGCCAATCTTCCGGCATTCTCCGACGACCCGGGCGCAGTACGCTAGCGCGGCGGCCTCGGGGTCGTCGCCGCGTGCCCAGGCGCTTCGCACGGCCTCGATCCCGACGAAGAGGTCGTAGGCCGTCGGTCGGGTGGCGCGCAGGAGCACCGCCGCCCGCGTGGGCGTCATCCCGCGTTGCCTCGAGGCGAGCGCCATCCCGTACGCCGCCGCCACGCCGATGGCCGGCGCTCCGCGGACCACCATCGTTCGGATCGCCTCCGCGGTGCCCTGGACCGTCCGCAGATGACGAACGATGAGGTGGCCGGGCAGCCGGCGCTGATCGATGAGGTGGAGCGTGTGACGATCGTACCAAAGGGCGCGTACCGTCATCGATTCACGCCTCGAAGGTGTGCATGAGGTCGATCCACTCCGGGGGAACGAGCTTCGAGGTCGCCAGGGCCTCCGCGAGAGGGATGCCGGTCACGTGGGCGCCTCGGAGGACGGCGACCTCACCGAACCGGCCGGCGAGCGCAAGGTCGACCGCCGCGGCTCCGAGGCGGGTCGCGAGGATGCGGTCGAAGAGCGTAGGCGCACCTCCGCGCTGGATGTGCCCGATCTGGGCGCTCCGCGTCTCGATGCCGGTCCTCTGCTCGATGCGGCGCGCGAGCTCGGCTCCCACCCCGCGCTCGCGCAGGAGCTCGTGGCCGAACTCGTCCTTTCCGCCGGTCGATCCCGCCTTCGAGCCGAGGTCGATCCCTTCGCTCACGACGACGAGGGCGTAGCCCCGTGCGTCGCACCCGGCGCGCACGTGGCCGAGGAGACTCTCTTCACGATACGGTTCTTCCGGCAGCAACGTGACGTCGGCGCCGCCCGCGAGCCCCGTGGCGAGCGCGACCCATCCGGCGTTCCGCCCCATGACCTCGAGCACGATCGCGCGGTGGTGGCTCCCCGCGGTGTCGCGCAGCCGCTCAAGGGCGTCGACCGCGACCGACGACGCCGAGTCGAAGCCGAACGTCCAATCGGTCCCCGCGACGTCGTTGTCCATCGTTTTCGGGACGCCGATCACGCGGCCTCCGCGCGCGTGCAACGCGCTCGCGGCCCGGAGCGTGTCATCCCCGCCGATCGCGATCAGGACGTCAATACCGTTCGCTTTCAGCGTTTCGAGTACGGCGCGCGTGCCCGCCTCCTGGGAGAAGGGGTTCGTGCGAGAGCTTCCAAGAATCGTGCCGCCGCGGCCGACGATCAACGCGACGTCGGCCGGGGGGAGCGGGCGCGCGAGGTTGTCGCGCACCCCCTTCCAACCGTCCAGGAATCCGAGGGTCGAGTGTCCGTGCTGCGCGGAGCGCAGGACGACCGCGCGGATCGCCGCGTTGAGCCCGGGGCAGTCGCCGCCCCCCGTGAGGACGCCGAACTTCACGCCGAGACCTCGAGGTATCCTCGCGGAGCGGTGGTGAGGAAGCGGTAGCCGTCCTTCGTGACCACCACGTCGTCCTCGATGCGGACGCCGCCGTGCCCGGAGAGGTAGATCCCCGGCTCGATGGTGATGGCCATCCCTTCCTCGATCGGTTCCTCGACCAGCTGGTTCATGCCCCATCCGTCGTGGACGTTGAGGCCGATAGAGTGGCCGAGCCCGTGCATGAACTTGCCCTTGTACGGAGAGGCATCGATGACCTTCGCCGCCGCGTTGTGGACATCCTTCCCCGGCACGCCCGGTCGGAGCACGGCGAGTGCGGCCTGCTGCGCCTCCTCGACGAGCTCGTGGACCCTCTTCATCTCGTCATCGCGCTTTCCAAAGTGGAAGGAGCGCGTAATGTCGCTCGCGTACCGACGGTAGAACGCGCCGAAGTCGCAGACCATCGAGTCGCCGCTCTTGAGCTTGCGACCGCCGGCGAAGTAGTGGGGCTCTGCGCCGTTCGGCCCGAAGCCGACGATCGTCGAGAAGGATGGGCCGCTCGCCCCGTGCTTCATCATGCGGTAGTTCATCTCGGTCGCCAGCTCGAGTTCGGTCATGCCCTCCTGGAGCATCCCCGGGATCTCGCGGGCGACGGCGGAGCCGATGTCGGCGGCCTTCTGAAGGCGCCCGAGCTCCTCGGCGTCCTTCGTGACCCTCGCGCGCTTGATCGCGTTGCTCGCGTCGACCCATCGGACCGACGGGAACATCTTTTCGAACCTCAGGAACTGCTGGTGGGTCAGTTCCTGGTAGTTCATGCCCACCGACCCCTTCGAGTCGAGCAGCTTGTGGAGCACCGCGTCGCCTTCCTCGCGGGAGGTCGGCACGTGCACCGTCAGGTGCCGGTCGGTCTTCGCCGCTAGGTGGGCGCTCGTGGCCTCGAGCGGCGAGCTCAGGACGTCGAGGTTCCCGTCCGGATACGCGACCGCGACCGAGCCCTCAAACAGCCCGCTTGGAACGTCGAACAGATAGAAGAAACTGCCATCGAGGTGGGGATCGACCGAGTTCGCCAGCAGCAGGGCCTCCGGCTTCGGATCGAGATGCCCGAACACCTTCTCCACGCGCGCTTTCATCGCCGGACCCACGGAGCCTGCCCGCTTGAAGCTTTTTGGCCCCGCCGGGCCGCACGGGCGAGGCACTACGGCGGTGGAGGCGTCGTCGCGGGCCGTGCCGCGGGCGGCGGGGGGACCGCGGCCGCCCGCAGGTCCTTCCACGAGAGCTGGAGCTCGCGGGCGGCGCGCACCTCGTCCACGCGCCCGACGGAGAGGTTCTTCGGAGCCTCCCGCAGGTGCTGCGGGGTATCGTGAATCGCGCGGTCGAACGCTTCCACGAACGCATCGAGCTCGCGTCGGCTCTCCGTTTCCGGGAACTCGATCATGAGCGACTCCTCCACGAGCGAAGGGAAGTAGACGGTCGGGGCGTGCACGCCCTCGTCGAGCAGGCGCTTGGCGAGATCGAGCGTCCGGACGCCTTCCTTCTTCAGCCGAGCGCCGGAGAGGACGAACTCATGCTTGACGAGCTTGCCGAACGGTCGCGGGAGGAACTTCCCGAGCCGGTCGGCGAGGTAGTTTGAATTGAGGACCGCGCGTCGGGAGACGTGGGCGAGGCCCTCCTCGCCGTGGGAGAGGATGTAGACGTACGCGCGCAGGTCGAGGCCGAAGTTGCCGTAGCCGGTCTTGATCTTCCCGATCGATTTCGGCCGTTGGTAATCGAGGTAGTACCGGCGCTTGTCCTTGGCCACCCGCGGGACGGGAAGGTACGGGGCGAGCTCCTCCCCGGCGCCGAGGGCGCCGGCCCCGGGACCTCCGCCTCCGTGAGGAGTGGCGAACGTCTTGTGCAGGTTCAGGTGCGCGACATCGAATCCCATTCTTCCCGGGGACGAGACGCCCATGATCGCGTTGAGGTTCGCTCCGTCGTAGTAGAGCATCGCGCCCGCATCGTGGACCGTGCGCGCGATCGACATGATGTCGGACTCGAACAGCCCGGCGGTGTTGGGGTTCGTGAGCATGAAGCACGCGGTCCTCTCCGAGATCGCCTCCTTGAGCATCCCAAGGTCGACGCACCCGTTCTTCGAAGGGATCTCACGGGTGGTGAAGCCGGCCATCGCCGCCGAAGCGGGGTTGGTGCCGTGCGCCGTGTCGGGGAGGAGGACCTCCGTGCGCTGTCCGAGCTTCCCCTGATCCTGGAAGTAGGCCCGCACCATGAGCAGGGCCGCGTACTCCCCGTGGGCCCCGGCCGCCGGCTGGAGCGACACTTCGCGCAGCCCGGTGACCTTCGCGAGGAGCTTCTCTAGGCGATAGATGATCTCGAGCGAACCCTGGACGGTGCTCTCGGGCTGGTACGGGTGGACATCGGCGGCACCGGGCCGGCGGGCGAGCATCTCGGAGACCTTCGGATTGTACTTCATCGTGCACGAGCCGAGCGGATACGCCGAGGTCTCGATCCCGAAGTTCATCTGGGAGAGCCGCGTGTAATGACGCGCGATCTCGGGCTCGCTGAGCTCGGGCCATCGGAGGGCCGTCTTGCGCAGCCATCGGTCCGGCACTCCGGGCAGGGCGATGGCCGGGCCGTTCGTGGTCGCGGCCTTCGGCGGAGCGAGCTCCCACAGTGGGGGTTCGTCCCATCGCGCCTGGCGGAACGTCATGCGCTCCCCATGGGACCGGGCACGAGCGCCTCGCGCGCGGCCTTCACGTACTTGCGGATGTCCGCGGTGTTCGCGGCTTGGCTGGGGGCTACATGGACGAGCTCGGGCCCGGACTTCACGGCGCGTCGAGGATCGGAGAGGGAGTGGCCGGCCAGGACGCCCTTCGCGAGCATGCGGTCCAGGAATCCCACGGCGTTCCCCTGCGCGAGCTCCATCGTGAACTCGCCGAGGAACGGGGCGGTGAATCGAGGGACCTTGAGGCCCTCGATGCCATCGAGGGCCGTCGCGAGAGCACGCGCCTTCTCCGCGAGATCGGCCTGGAGCCGGGCGAGCCGCGTGGGGCCGACGCTCGAGGCGTACAGAACGAACGCGAGCGCGACGAGCGACTGGTTCGTGCAGATGTTGGAGGTGGCCCGCGAACGGCGGATGTGCTGCTCGCGCGTCTGGAGAGTCAGGGTGTACGCACGCCGACCGTTCACGTCCTGCGTCGCGCCGACGAGACGCCCGGGCAGGAAGCGCACGTGCTCGCGCCGGCATGCCATCAGGCCGAGGAGGGGCCCGCCGAAGCTGAGAGCCATCCCGAATCCCTGGCCCTCCCCGACGACGATGTCGGCCCCGTACTCGCCCGGCGGCTGGAGCACGGTCAGTGCGAGGGGGTCGGCGCTCACCACGAGCGGGACGGTCCCGATGGTCGATTTGAGGTCGAGAACGCGCTCATCCACGAGTCCGAAGCCGTTGGGAACGTCCGCGAGCACCCCGAAGACATCCCCCCGGCGCACCTCGCGGTCGACCCATTCCAGATCGAGCCTCCCGGTCGATGGGTCGAACGGAATCTCCGCAACCTTCAGGCCGAGCCCGACTCCGTAGTTCCCGAGGACGCTCTTCTCCTCCCAAGGTAGGCTCGCCGGAACGAGGAAGCGGTCTCCGAGGTGGATGCGTCGGCACAGGAGCATCGCCTCGCCGGCGGCCGTGGCGCCGTCGTACAGCGAGGCGTTCGCAACATCGAGGCCGGAGAGCTCGACCCACAGGCTCTGGAACTCGAAGAGCGCTTGGAGCATCCCCTGGCTCGCTTCGGGCTGGTACGGCGTGTACGAGGTGAGGAACTCGCTCCGCGAGATCAGCGCGTCGACGATGGCGGGGAGGTATCGCGAGGAGATCCGGCCCCCGAGGAAGTTCGAGAAGCGGGAGACCGGCTTATTGCGCGCGAGGATCTTGTCCACGTCGGCGACCACTTCGGGTTCCGTGCGACCCGGTCCGATGCCCATGCGGGCGACCCGGACCCCCTTGGGAATGTCGTCGAACAGCGCGTCGAACGATGGGAGCCCGAGCGAGCGGAGCATGTCCGCCTCCTCCGCCGGACCGTCCGGAATCCACCGCGACACGATGCTCTCCCGGACCGGTCGCAAGTGGCTCTCGGATTAAAGCGGTTGGTGTCGGGATGGCTGCGTCCCATAATTCATAGCGTCCCCTTTCGGGCGCGGGAGCGTCCGAGCAGATCGAGATTCCTCGCCACCATCCGCCAGCCCGCCTCTCGTCGCTGCATCACCGCACTCCGAGCCTGGAGGAACGGCCCCTGGTGTCGCTTGATCGCGGAGAACGCTCCCTCCACGTTCGCCCGGAACCGATACGTCTCGTGGAACACCTGAGGGTGGTGTCGGTAGCGTAGGACCATCCGTCGCCAAGCGGGATGACCGTTCGCGCGCGCTGTCCAACGGAACTTGGGGGGAAAGTATGCCTCCCCTCCGCGCTCCGCCACATACGTGACGTTCCGTCGGCTCGAATACGCCGCATCCCCGAGGACCGCGCCGAGCGGTGCCTCCACCCGATCGAGTAGGGTGGGGAGCATCGGAGAGTCGGCGGCATGGGGCGGCGTCAGCGCCCACGCGTAGATGATCCCCCGATCCTCCCCTCGGCACTCGGCAGCTACGTGGAGCTTGCGGAACTGTCGGACCGAGAACGTTCTCATGTGGCGGAACGACCGCCACTCCCCGCGCGCGTGCTCCCCGAGCCCCGTCGAGTCCGCGCCAATCGTTCGAACTCCTCCGCCAGGGTCGGGGCGTTTTTTTTGAAGGCGGCCACCACCTTCTCATTCAGCTCGCGTAGCCACTCCTCCGAGAACCGTCGCTCAGCTCTCCAGAGGGTCATGCGGGAGGGGGCCTCCTCCAAGCCCATCTGGCGGCGCAGGTCGGAGGCGACCCAGAGGGTTCCCTCGGCCTGGCGATAGTCCCACCCCATCGCATGCATCAGGCCGAGCGCCTTGGCCATCGGCTCCCAGCGGAACCGCTCGGGACGACCCCGACGATGGGGACCCGGGCGACCGACTTGGGGCTGATGGCTCCAACCCCGAGGTTTGGGCATGTCGGAGAGGGTCTCCTCGAGCAGTCGGACGACGATTTCCAGCTCGTGGCGACGGACCAGTTCGTAGGCACGATAAGCGGCGCGGCGATCCTCGGGCATCTCGAGAGAGAAATCCGGCCATTTAGACCCCTCTCCCCTCCACTGGAAGCGGGTCCTCCCCCTCGAGGGAACTACTCGCTCACCGAATTATGGGACGCAGCCTG
>DATKQS010000019.1 GCA_035532555.1 Thermoplasmata archaeon
AGTTTGAGCGGACCGCCCATATCTCCCGGTGGAGCAGCGTCGCTCGACGTAGCCGTGCGTAGGGGCCCCCCGGGTGGGCGGGTGGGCGAGAAGAGGCCCCCTACGGCACCTTCGCCTTGCGCGACGATGACAGCCCACGCGCCCCGATCGGACGCATCGCTAGACACCGCCTCGGCCCGATCAAAGCGGTTCGCGCGCGGTATCCCGCCGTCGCCCGGCATGGGCCGAGCGAGCAAGGCATCCCTGGCCGTCCGAGCGGCCCGATTGGTTAGCCTGTCAATACTGGCACGGGCCGAGACGGGTTCGGACACCCCCTGCCGTTTCCGCGCAGGGGTTTGGGGCGCGAGGGTGCCTTGTGGATTCGGCGGCGGGTGACCGGCCGCAGGATGGGTTGGGCCTCGCGACCTCTCGGAGCTCGTTGGGGGTCGCACGGCCACGCCTTCTAGGGCGACCTTCACGGTGTCGCCTATCTGCGCGGCGGCGAGCTCGACTGACCGTTCCCCCGCCGGGTTCCGCTCCCTCTGGTGAGCCGGTCAAGAAGTCGATACTCTCAGCGCAGGACCGGCCGTCCGGCGGCGCGCACGCCGAACCCTTCAGTCGCTATCCACGCCCGGTCCCGGTTGCGACCGACCAGCCCGGACTGGGAGGGCGGGGCGGGCAGGGCTAGGGCTTGGTCGGCATGGGCACGTTGGAAAGCGTCGTATCGACCCCGAATCCGACCGCCCGGGTGTGCCCCATACGGGCGAATCTCCTTTGCAAGAGTTGTAGTAAGCGGCCCATATCCCTCCCTCATGACCGATTTCGCCAGGCAGGCCACCCGGGAGAAGATTGAGCGCTGGAACCGTGAGCACCCGCTCGGCATTTCGCCGCCAAGGGGACGTTAGATGAGCGCAATCGGGGCGAAGTGGATTGTCGTAATCGTTGCCGACCGCGCCGCCTGGATTCCGGTCGATCACATCGGAGCGCGTGCGCGGAGGGAGGCTCCCTCGCTGCGGACTATCCCTGTCGAGGCTCGCCGATGAGCCTGTTTCACCGGAAGCCGCGCCAGAAATCCTGGCTCGAGCAAGGGGAGTTCGTCATCAAGCACGGCCCGGCGAGAACCGAGGATGGCGATGGCACGCTCGCGCTCACGAACCGAAGATTGAGGTTTGCGCGAGCGGACAAGCGCGGCCGTGTCGATGCCATCAACATACGCCTCGACCAAGTAACGGATGCGGGAGTGGTCCGTCGCGCGCTGAGAGCGCCTCAGCTCGTGGTTCACGCGGCAGGCGCCGACCGTGTGTTTATCGCCGACTCAGCTCCATCGTGGGCGAAGGAGATATTGTCGGTCCGTTCCGCGCCTTCTGCGGCCAACCCGGCATCGACGCGGGATCCGGCCACCCCCCTGACCGTCCTGATTCAGCAGGCCCCCTCCCAAGTCATCGAGCGGCAGACGGTCAAAGTCCGCTGCCGGTATTGTGGAAGCCTGGCCGATGAGTCCATCGGAAAGTGCTCGAGTTGCGGAGCGAAGCTGTGACGCTCGAGCGGCGTAAGGGAGAGCATTCCTCGGGCGCGCCGACGGGTCGCGATGGGGGGCGCTGACGATGCCACTGCTCGGCACCGGCGAAGTGATCCACCGAAAGTTTCCGGCCGTATCGGGAGATGGACGCCACGGCGAGCTGTTCCTCACGACCTACCGCCTCATTTTCGAAGGCCCGAAGACGGGGGGAATCCTTCACCGACATGAGGTCTCCACAATCCTCTCTGTCATGCTGGTTGACCTGCACAACGTGACTACCGCCAAGCCGTTCATCGGACCTCCGGTGCTCAGGATCGAGACCGCCGCCGGGAGCGCAACGTTCCGGGTCCAGCAGGCAGCATTGTGGCACAGCGACATCGTGAAGGCCCGGGCCGACGCGTTCGCCGAGCCTACGGTGGCGCACAAGGCCGGGGAGTCGGTCACGCACGAGACTCACACGGTGGAGCGCCAGGTCGTCAAGGTCCGGTGCCGTTATTGCGGGAATCTCACCGATGAAGTCGCGGGAAAGTGCGCGAGCTGCGGGGCGAAGCTGTGATCGCGTCAAAATGGGTCGTTGTCATAGTCGCCGTCTTGGCAGCCGGCATTCCGATCGGCGCGGTCTCGGCGTACCATATCGGAACTCAGCAGGCGCCCGGCAGCTCGCCGCCTTCGTGGTTTAATCAGACGCTCGTGCTGAATGGGAGCGCGCCGGCTCCGTCGAGTAACTACACGGGCATTGCGATATACACGGTTGATGCCTTCGACTCCCTCGCGATAGCGTTCGAGTCGCCCATCAGGGGCGATTTCTGCGCGGCTACAACCGGATTCCTGGGAAGCCCCATCGACTATGGAGGGTGCACGGCGACTGGAGGGACGAAAGTGACGAATCTCACCGAGGGTTCGATCACGATTCAAACCAACATCAACGACTTGGATTTCTTCGCGGCCTACATCCCGAGCGGAGGCGCGTCGCTCGTCACGTTCCGCTGGTGGGCGAACTCGACCAACGGGCCCGTGACAGGAGGCGCGGGATCCATGTTCGTTCCCGCCGGAACGCCGGGGTCATCGCAGCGCTCCTTGGATGTTCCCGTGACGAACGGCGCGATCGGGGTCATGGTGACCGCATCGAGCGCGTCGGTTCCCTTCTCGATGGTGGTCACGGGCGCCTTCTGCTGCCAGCGCTCTCTCGGCGCACCATCGGACTCGTGGATGTGGACCGGCGGTTACCTCGGTACCGGGCCCGGCATCGTGGAGATCGCCTGGACCTCGAGCGCGCAGTTTAGCGTCTCGGTGACAGTCGAGATGGTCCGCTCCGCGTAAGGAGTTCCGACCGACCGGAGCAATGCAGATGCGTGTCGGCTTTCTCGTCGCGGGCGCCGTCTTGTCGCTGATCGGAGCCGCGATACCTGAGTTCGTGAGAAGGCTGAGACTATCACCCGGGATCGCCTCTCGTCCGGCGTTCTGAGCAGCCCGCGATTAAGCGCGCGGCGCTCGGGTCCCAGCATGCTTGATACGACCCGCGTACTCCTCCCCGCCAGATGGCGGGAGCGAAGATGCCCGAGGGCCCCACCGCTGAGGACTATTACTGGGACTTCACGGAGGGCATGGAGCCATCAGATAGGGCGATTGCGAGGCATCAAGCCGACAGGGGAACGTGGGAACTCACCGAAGCGACTCAAGCGATTGAGCGCCACTCTGCCGCTCTAGTCAGGCTATCCCGGTGGCTAGTCGTCCTAACCCTCCTACTTGCCTGCCTGACGGCGGCCCTAATCGCGGCGGCGATAATCCACTAGCCCCTCACAGCCCGAATTGTAACACCCCTTCAGAGGGCGCCCCAAAGACCCGCTAGTCCAGCCTACCGTTAATCCTTGAGCGGTTGATTGGCCGGTCTTCCAGTGCAACCTGTGGAACTTATTGGCAGAACCATCCCGTGTGGGGATGCCGCAGAGCGCCACCCCCGGTCCTCCTCCCGATGCCGAAGTCCACCTCTCTGTCTCCCAACGGCGGACGTGGACCGACCTCATCCGTTGTCGAACCGCCCCTCAGCGTGAAGTGGAACGGGCCCAGATCGTTCTCCTCGCCTCTCGCAGATGGCGCAATGCCGCCATCGCCCGCCACCTGCACCTCGCCGTCAACACCGTCCGGCTCTGGCGTCGTAGGTTCGTCGAGGATCCCGACCATGGCCTGGAGGATCGGCCGCGCACGGGCAGACCCCGCCGCTATACCGATCTCGATCGGGCTACCGTCATCGCCATCGCCTGCGAACTCCCCGCTCATCGGGGCCTGCCGCTGAGTCGCTTCTCTCACGCCGATATCGCACGGGAAGTCGCGCGGGAGATCCGCCCTGCTCCGAGCCGCACCACCATCGCCCGATGGTTGCGCGCGGATTCCTTGCGGCCGTGGCAATATCGCTACTGGAAGTTCCCGCGCGACCCGAGCTTCCGGGAACGGGCCGAGCCGGTGATCGACCTCTATCACCGCCGATGGGAAGGCCGTCCCCTCGGTCCGAACGAGTATGTGCTCTCGGCGGACGAGAAGACCTGCATCCAAGTGCTCCAACGAACCCACCCGACGGTGCCCCCTTCGCCCCACCACTCGATCCGAGTCGAGCACGAATATGCACGGGGAGAACCGGTCATCTACCTCGCTGCCGTCGATGTCGGGGGTGGGAAGGTCTTCGGAGACCTCCCCGAGGCGAACACGAAGGTGACCTTCTATCGGTTCGTCGACCGAGTGATGGCGCGGGAGCCGTATCGCTCCGCCGCTCGAGTCTTCTGGATCCTCGACCACGGCCACTCGCACCATCCGGCGACCTTCGGGTACTGGATGACCCGCCGGTATCCGAACGCCACTCCGGTCTACACGCCGACCCACTCGAGCTGGCTCAACGTCATCGAGAACTACTTCTCTTCCCTCACCCGCAAGGCGCTGACCCCGAACGATTTCCCGAGTCCGGAGGCCCTCCGGGAACGGATCCGCGGCTTCGAACGATGGCGCAACCGACCGCCCCGACCTATCCACTGGACATTCGACCGAGAAGACTTGGACCAGCTGATGGAACGATGGGCGGGCGAAGGGATTAGGTTGGAGCACGCCTCGACCTCGGCGTGAGATACCCGCATCGACCCCACGTTCCGGATCTCGTAGTCCAACAGGTCGCGGAGAGGCTCCGACAGATCGCTCGGGAACAGTACGGTGACGTCTGTCGGGAGCTGGTCTTTCGAGTCCGAGGCCACTCCCTCTACATCGATGCTCATCGGGTCGGGGAAGAGGGCGAGCCAACCCACCTGTGTCGGCTCGACTGGCTCGGCCGATCGGACGAATGGAGCTTCTGGTTCTATCGCTACACCCGCCGGAAGTACGAACGGAACATCACCTACAGCGGGAACTGGACCGGCACCGCCGAGGACTGCTTCGCCGCTGCGGCGTTCGCCTACCTCGCGATGTATCGACCGATGGCCAACCCATCAGGAATTAACGGCAGGCTGGACTAGTCGATCTCGAATCAAGGGGGGCTGTCGGGCGTGACTGATGGATCGGAGCACGTGTGTAGTGAGCTAAGGGCGGAGCGTCTGCTCATCTGGTGCCCGAAGAACCCCGCCGTGTACTCCGACGATCGCCACCCCCTCTATTCGAACCACCGGGCGTACAAGATCGTGGCAAGAGGAGACGGGGGGCGGCCCGCCTTCGCGATGGTCGAGAAGCCCTGGCGGACAATCGACCGCTCCGCCCTCCACCAGGCAACGCTACCGCCATAGCGATTGAGTCACGACGCACGCACTGGGCGGCCCCGTAAGGCCGCCCTCCCGACGCGGGTTCTATCTACTCGAGGTCGCCTCAGCGCGTCGTGCCAGACCTTACCCTATTCCTCGACGAGTCGGGCGGAAGGCCTTGGCCCAAGCCCTGGGGCAAGAACCCCGACCTGTACTATGTACTCGCGGGGGTCGTGCTTGACCCAGAGCAGATCGCCTGGGCGACGGAGGCCATTCCGGAGATCATCGAGCGCGCGTTCCCGATTGGACCTCGTCCTGAAGAAATCCACTATGGCGACCTGATCAACCATCGTAAAGGGACGCCCTATGAGGCGATGCCGGAGCAAGACCGGCTGAGGGTTTCGAACGCCGTCTTCGAGTTCATCGATAGGCTGAACCCTCTCCTAATGGGCACGGTCATCCACAAGGCAGCCCACCGAGGCGGGCAGGCGGAGCGAGGAAACGAGGCGGACTCCCCCCAGTCGTACGCGATGCGGGCTACAGTGGGGCGGTTTGACGTCCACCTCGCCGAGGCTGATTGCTACGGCACTGTGGAAATGGACAGCGCGGGGTTCCAGCATGATTCGGGTCTCCGGTTGCTCATCGAAGAGATTCGCCAGAACGGGACGCGGATGAGCAGGCCCGCGAGCGAGAAGTGGATCAACTCCAGGTTGACCCGCATACGGAACGTCAGGTTCGTTCGCAGCCACGACTGCGCGGGGGTGCAACTAGCCGACTTCGTTGCTTACGCAACGTGGTCGCATTTCGAACGGCGGAAGAGCCGCCGATACCTGCAGATTTCTCGGCTATGGCGACGACATCCGGGGTTCGTGGAGCCGAGCGTGCTCCCCAAGAATCGGTGACGGCGCTACCGCTTGAGAATTAGACGGAAGGGAGCGGACACCCGTTAGGGGCCGCTCCCCGCCAACCCTGAGTAGGCTAGTCGGGGAGATAAACCCTGCTCTCGGTGGTAACAGGCCACTCTAAGCTTTGAGGCGTGATAGAGACCTCGAACGGCCGTGACCGATTCGAACGCCAGAGACCGCGAGATCGAGTTCGGAAGCTTCCGCCCCTCGCTCGGGTTTGACAACGCTCGCTTTCTAGCATTCATAGTGATGGGCGCCACGGCGTTCCTCGGCGAGGTCCAGCTTTCCGCCCTGGCGCACGCGACTACAGACGACCTCGGGAAGTGGATCCTCGTCACCGCGACTCTCTTGGCGGGGGTGATTGCAGCATGGGGCGCATTCGCGGGCGCAGAAGCGTTCGCACAGATTGCCACGGTGGTGAACGCTAGGGTCATGGCCGCGGCTCCCACGGGAGGAACCCTAGTCGCCCATCGACCCTCGCCTGGCTTCGCGGGAGTCGCAGAGAGCCTCCAAGGCCGAATGGCTAGGTCCGTCGTCGAAGCGGCGCGCAAAGGACGGAGCTGGTGCTTACTGGACGCACCGGTTTTCCTGTTTGTGGGGCTGCTGGCCCTCCTGTTTGTCTGGTCGGTCCTGTAGCCGGCAATGTAAGGGAGAGCCGCCCTATGGACCGGGTGCCGAGGGAACGGGCTCGGAGCCTTCACCGGTACCATCCCTTCAGCATGCCCGACTCCTGGTCCTCCGCGAATCACGATGGCCCTCCGAACGTCAACCCGGACGACGGCGAGGGGGGGACTCGCGGAGCGCCGCGATGCTCCATCGTGGCCTTCGTCGGCGTCACCCGCCCATGGGTCGTCCTCACCTGCGAAGACCCCCCGGGCGCTGATTCAGGTCCCGGCGACGAACACGAAGGCCACGGCGGCGAGCGCTATAGGCCGCGAGACGTGCACCCCCGCCAGCACCAAGCCGTGTCCGATGCCTGCGAGCGGAAGCAGCCCGAACGCCTAGAGCAGGGTGGCGAGGCCTGTGCTGACGGACTCCGCCTCGGCCATGGCGATGGAGCGCTCTCAGCTGGGGAGCCCGAGGGCTTCCTTGAGTTCCCCCTGGGTGTGGGATCGCGCCCGCTCCAGGAGGTCGTCCACATCACGCAGGACCTTCGGCGTCGCTCCAAGTGCGGCGATTCGCTCACGCACGACCGCGCCCATGTCTTCGGCTCCTTCCCAGTACGCCCTCGCCTCTACTCTCACTTTCGGTTCCTTCGTTCACCTCGTCGCCCAGGGCGAGAGGATGTCGAGATCCGGATCGTCGTCCGGTCTCTCCTGAAAAGCGACGTACGGTTCGTACCGCGCCGTCCCGACGATCCGGTCGTAGTCCGCCCTCGCCGTCTCGACGATCCGGGCGCGTTCCGCCCTCGCCGTCTCGACGATCCGGTCGCATTCCTCCCACGCCTTCGTGGCGATCCGGTCGCATTCCTCCCACGCCTTCGTGGCGATCCGTTTGTAGTCCGCCAGCGCCACCTTGACGATCCGGGCGCGTTCCGCACCCGCCGTCTCGACCTTCTCCGTTCGGGTCGCCATCAGCATGCCTCCGGAAACCCGGGCTCCGGTCCGAGGAGGAGTTCGTCGTCGGTGAGTTCGCTGCAGATCGTGCGGCGCAGGACGTCGATCTGGTCCTGCGTCAGGCCGGACACGCGTACGTGGATCGTGGCCGCGTCCGGGACCACCACCGCGCCCCCGTGCTCGTCGTCCAAGATTTCTTTCGCGGTTCTAAAGCCGGTTTCCCTCTCCAATGCTCTCGCGCTCATGTTCTCAGATCCTGTGACTCGTGATGTCGGGACCACCTCAGCCTCCCTTGCGCGCATTCGCGCGACCACGGCGTCGGCGGCGCTCATGCCGTGGGCCGTCCCTCCTCGTGCGCGAGTGGCGAGAGGATGAACCGTGAGTGGCGGCCGTTTTCGCCGATAGAAACGTGGCGGAGCAGTTCGGGCACGTCGCCTTCGCGAGGCTCCCCGGGCGTCGTACCCAGGAGTACCCGCACTTGGGACAGCGAACCTTCCGCCTCGGTTTGCGCGAACCGACCACGAATGAGTGACGGCGGCCCCCTACTACTACTTTTGGTCCACGGGTGGGCGCGGGGCGTTGAGGCGGCCGGGTAACCGTGAGGTCCTTAACCCCGTGCCGGCTTTAGTCGAGCCGATGGTCGGCTCTTCATGACAGACCAGCGAGACTTCGGGTCAGACATCAGGACCTTCGCGTTCCAGGCGAGGTCCGAGGTCGAGGGGAGGACGGTCAAATCGAACATGGCCACCGTCCTCCAAGATGGCGCTCCCCCGCCAGAGTCGAATCGTGCTTTCAAAGTCTGGCTCGACGCAATCAACAAGATCGGTGCCATGAGCGAAGAGGTGTACGCGCTGTTCGCGATGCCCTCCCTCCTGCTTGCACAGGGGTGTTACGCGTTTGACAAAAGCACCTCGCTTGCCGCAGTAATCATGTCCCGGGCAGTTGTCGAGGCTTCGGCTTACATTTACTTGTACAAGCAACCGCGATCGGACGGCTCATGGTCGGTACGCGCGAATGCAAGCCCTGACGGCCTGTTTGCCATGTTGAATCGCTTGGATGGTGCTGGCCTCACTCACGCTCTCTTCCTGGACGCTGACCAAGTCCGCAAACGTGGCGACCTGGTAGCCCACCAGTCGGTGCGGATGCGGGTGGCGAGGAAAGGGGAGCAAGGAACCAGCCCGTCACTCGCGGGACCCTCCGGCGCACGCTGGACAGTTACTGAGCCCGTGATTCCACGCGGCGTCGCATATTCAGACCTTCTCGCGGCGGCCAGCGTTGAGGTGGAGCTCGCCCGCCTCACCTACGTCTCTTCTATGAGATAGATGCGGTGAGGTTAGTCGAGCGCGTTTTGTTAACCTTCACGTAGGTCCCTTCACGTTTGGCTGACTGGGATCATCGGTGGGAAGAAGGGTCTGTGACGCACCGGGCACCTATGCATTCCGCTTCCGAAGGTCGTCCCGTTCACCGTGCATGGCATCGAGAGCCGATTACACATGTCACGTGAGCCGTACCCGGTGTCGGGACATCGGGTGTCGGCTATCAGAATCTTCGCCGCCACAAGATTGCATGGCGGACCCCAGTACTTATACCGCGCAGTCCCGCCGGGAACGAATCGATCTCGGGAGTCATGCGCCTTCCCCCAATGGGGCCGGACTGAGCGTGGCGGCCCGCTCGGCCTATTTACATCGCCTCGCAGACGTATCCCTCGAGTGTGTAACATCCTTCGAATCCGCCCGGGGCTATGCCTAGCAACGAACGGTTCATGCTACAGAAATGGTAAGAAACGGATAGCCGAAGGTGGGTAAGGACCCCTTATCCTCGGTGCGGCCATCCCTCACGTCGGTCTGGCCTGCGTCCACGCGCAGGCCGAGTACATCAGATGATTAGGCCGCAGGTCTGGAGTGTGGGAGTCGCAGTCGTCATTGCCGCGCTGATGGTAATCCCCGCCTCCTCCATCCACCCCACCTCCGCCTCCCCTTCTACTCCTGCTCTAACTGCGTCGAGCCCGGTGGTAGCTCAATCCTCCTCCGGCATTACCCCTTCCGGAGGTAGTCCCGGCCCCGTGACATCCCCGTGCTCGGCCGGCGGGTGCGGCCCGGCCGATGGAAACGTTTCGATGGAGTTGCCATGCTCAGCCAGCGGGTGTGGCCCGGTCACGAGGACCGATTTGGCGGAGGTGCAGGGCTCTAGCGCCGGGTCCACCAACGTCTATGACCCCTGCCTCACGCTTTTCGCCCTCGGCTCATCAACATCCCCCGTCTCCGGCTCCGCGTCAACAACTTTCACGCAGGGTAGTGCTGCGCTCACGCTTAGCGCGAATGCCTCTTTCTGGATTTCCGTCCAAGCTTGCGCCGACATGAGCGTCCATTTGCATTGGACTCATGCGACTTGGGCGCACCCCTTTGGTGTATTGACAATCAGCGTCAATCTGCAAAAGATTTGGTTCACGGAAGAGTATGGCATGCATTTGGGAGCCAGCGCGACCGTCGCCGGTGGGAACTTCAACCTGAACGATTTTGGGGATCCTTACATTGCCATAGATCTCTTGAACGACACGATTCCGCTGCTAACCATTTACGGCTTCCCGATCTTGACGCTCGACGTTTCCCTCTCCTTGGCCCTAGAGTACAGCGTCACTTTGACCGCCGGATCCGCCGCTTCATGGGGACTGGATTCCCCGGCGGCAGGTTCACCCCCGGGCGCTCAAGACACCCAAACACAGACCTTCGTTCCCGGCTCGGGGTGGACCTCGACATCCACCGCTACCCACAGCGACCAGTTTACTGTCACTTCCCTTGGTGGATCCTTGGTGGGCCGAGTCGGCCTCTATGTGTCCATGGCGGTGGACCTGTTGGACGGCCTCGCGGAGCTGGGAGGCTACGCCTTCCTGTTCGGACAGGTCAGCATATACGCCGGGCTCTCCGACGATACCAGTGGGGTGGTAACCGACCAATCTGCCGGCAATTGCGCTCCGGACGGAAGCGGAACCCATTGCCAATGGACGGGTCCTGGCAGTTGCGGGAGCAACTATGTCGTCGACGGGCTGACCATTCAGCCGCTGTTGTACGCAGACGGATTCTCAACAACCGGTTACCTCCCATCTACCCAGCCGACCGGCATTCCGTGGCTGGTCGCGTGCGCGGCCGTGGGCCTTGAGCTGGGGGTCACGTGGTCCGGACTATGGGATCACTTTAGTGGTACGTTCTGGTACCAAGACTCACTGTTTGTTGCGCTCCCGATAGCTGCCACGGCGGTCGTTTGCAACGTTGATACACCCAGTTGTACCCCCGCCCTCACCGGCGGCAATCCCGCTCACAGTCCCTATTCTTGGAGCTGGCCCTCCAACCAGTTGGACGTGTATCCTGGCGCGGGGATGGTTGTGATCACCCCGGTCTTAGAGAGGATAGCATCTGCGTACGAGGAGCTACCGGCTAAGTGGAGTACGCCGGCCGACCTGAACGCAACGAACGCGAGCGACAAATCGCATCCAGAGTGCGGGGGGAGGGGTAGCTTGTATGCCTCCGGCTACGCGGATAGTTACTCGAACACTGCGAACGGCTACCCCTATGGCTCGCCATCGGTGAGCTCGCCATCGCCCGGCACCATAAGCGCGCCGGTGGAGGATTTCATCCCGCCGACCAACTTCAGCCTCGATCACCCAGTTACCAGCCCGCTGAGCACGATCTGTCAATTCTATGTCACACTCGGCCTCCCCATCAGCCTCGTTACCATCCAGCTCACAGCCACCGAGTTCAACGTCCTCATCGTTGATCCCCCCGGCCCCGGAGTGCCATCTGCCGTCGGCGACCAGAACCAATGTCCGCAGACGGTGGGTCGATGCGCTGGCCAGAGGGTGCTGACCCAGGCCGCGGGGAGCGGCGCCCGTACGCCCAGCGCCACCTCCGCTGCCTACCCGCTTGTCTTCGTCGAAACCGGGCTGCCGTCTAACGAGACCTTCACCGCGACCGTGGATGGTGTTCCGATGTCGGTCACGACGGACGGGTTCGTGGACAACCTCACCTTCCTGGAGCCTGACGGCGCCTACAACTTCTCGATCGGTTCGATCCCCGGCTATTCGACGGTATGGGAGGGGCAGGGATATGGGAGTGCTACCGTCAACGGATCGGGCCAGTTGGTCGTGCTCGGGTTCCAGCGTACGCCGTACACCATCACCCTCAATGTGACCGGGTTCCCACAAAGCTCCGTTTTCCAAGCGACGGTAGGTGGTGTCGGCCATTCGGTCACGATGAATGCGTCATCGTTTGCCCTCCCTTGGGGGCTCGTGGCGGGGGAACGCATTCCAAACGGGACCTACGGCTTCAACATTACGCCGATTCCTGGATACACCGCGACTTGGAGGGGTACCGTGATCGTTGACGGTGGCGACGTGACGGTGAACGTCACGTTGACGCCAGTGAACTCGGTGACGTTTGTGGAAACAGGGCTTCCTAGCGGTGACAGCTGGACTGCCGCCGTGACGTACCCCGGGTCGCCGTACGGGTCCGTTGTGAATGCGCCCGCAGCGACCATTACGATCCAGGTGCCGAATGGGACCCTCCCGTACCTGGTCAGTGGCCCGGCCGGGTATCTAGTCACGGGAATCTCGCCCATCGGGAACCTCACGGTCAGCGGAAAGAATGTCACGGAGGCAATCGCATTCGTGCAGGGGACGACGTACGCGATGACGTTCGCGGCGACCAATGTTTCGGAGGACTGGGGCTGGTGCGTAAGCGTCGGCTGGACGATTTGTACGAATGGGAACGCGATCGTCGTGGAGAACCTAACCGAGGCGACCTATCCGTATTCGGTGCTGCCGATCCCACCCCTCGCGGGCATCACGGAAAAGATCAGTGTTAACGGGCAACCGGCATCGGCCAGCGGGTGGGCTCGACTGAACGGTGGCGTCGCAGTCGCGGTGACCTTTACCCTGGTGACCTATGCGCTCACGTTCGCAGAGACCGGCCTCGCGACCGGGACGACTTGGCAGGTGGACGTCGAGGGCATGTTCAACGGGCAGAACGTGACGACGGAAGTCGGGAGCTCGGTGGCCGACGCGATCACGGTCCAAGTTCCGAACGGGACGTTCAACTACACGTTCGTGTCGGTGCCCGGTTACATCGGACCCGGGCCCGGGGCGGCTCTGGTCAGCGGGAGCGCGGTGTCGGTTCCTGT
Organism: Thermoplasmata archaeon; assembly: GCA_035532555.1. Taxonomy (NCBI): domain Archaea; kingdom Methanobacteriati; phylum Thermoplasmatota; class Thermoplasmata; species Thermoplasmata archaeon. The sequence continues at coordinate 12,845 of DATKQS010000019.1, forward strand.
CACATTCACCCTATCGAGGCCGTCGACCTACACTCTCACGTTCACGGAGAAAGGGCTCGCGATTGAGGCGAGCTGGTCGGTCACCCTGAATGGGGTACCGCTGTCTGGATCGGGGAGTTCGATCCCATTCGGGGGGCTAGTGAACGGGAGTTACACGTTCAGCGTGGGTTCGCTCACTGGCTACACGGCGGGGCCGTCGTCGGGCACGATTACGGTGAACGGCGCGGCCGTGAGCCAAGCGATCGCGTTCACGGTGGCTCCCCCGAGCACATACCTGGTGACTTTCACGGAGGCGGGGCTATCGAGCGCCTCGCTCGCCACGGGCTTGTGGGTCGTTTGCATCTGGATCGAGGGGGTCCTCGTTTGCTTCTGGGGCGGCGACGATGCCTCGCTGGCGACCACCCTCGCTAACGGCACCTACAACTACACCGTGAATCCGGCCACCGGATACACGGCGAACCCGGCGAGCGGGAAGATCGTCATCGCCGGGGCCCCCGTGAACATTGGCATCGCCTTCACCCCAACGGCGAAGATGTACGCGGTGACGTTCACGGAGAGTGGGCTGCCGACCGGGACAAGCTGGTCGGTGACGTTCAACGGGACGACGAAGAGCTCTACGTCAGCCGCCATCGCGTTCAACGAGGCGAACGGGACATACACGTTCACGACCGGTGCGGTACCGAGCTACAGCGCGACGCCCGGATCGGGCCCCCTGACCGTCGTGGGAGGCTCGGTCGGCCAGGCGATCACATTCACTGCCGCTAGCGGGGGAGGGGGGAGTTCCTCGGTGACGTGGTGGATCTGGGTAGTCATCGCGAGCGTGATTGTAGTGGTCGTCGCCATCGCCGTAGCCCTCGTGCTGCGGCGAAGGCCCCCGGCGGCCTGAGGAACGATCCCCGGGGACGGAAAGGGTGCTTCTCTGCACAGGCGCGGACCTCCGCGTGCCGCTCGATCCACGAGAGCCGATCCGTCGCGCAACGTCCTGGATTACCTAGATCCCCGAGGGGATTCCATACCAAATGCGGCCCCCACTCGCAGGATGCGACGGGCAAAGCCGGGCTCGTGATGACCGAAATTCACCCCTTACTTGGAGCGAATCAGCCCAAGGCTATCGCCTGGTACGCTGGAACGAGTGGTGCGCCCTCCGACGTCCGACTCTCCCTGGAAGGAGAAGGTTCTCACCTCCGCACCGAACGATGCTTACTCGCGTCGTTACGCCAAGGTATCGCGAACCGGTCTGTCCCGATCGGATCGTGCCCCGATGATTGGGAGTCTCGAACGGTACGCTCTAGGGCTGGCTATCCCTCCAGAAGCACTCGGCTGCGCAAGGGGCCCTTCGCTGGTCGAGTACGGGGTACTCTGCGGGAAGTGATCCGACTCCGGAATCTCCGCCTGCGGGCACGAGGTGAGCCCGGCCGCCTCCTAGTAGGCAGCCATCCTTTTCTCTGGCGGAAGTCTCGGGAGAAACGACCGTTCGGCACCCGGTCCCAATAGGGGATGAGGTCACTTGGGCAATGCGGGCAGATCCTCAGCGCGTGTACCGCGCGCTCGTCGACGGGCTCGTCGGACGCCTCGCGCTCGTTCAACGGCTCTGGGCCTACGAGCGAACCATCGGAGTACCGTTGAAAGTCTAGGATCTGGAGGGGTGGGTCCTCACGAGGGCAAGACGGATGCCCAATCAGAACGGACTCGATCCGACCTTGGTGGAGGAGGTCCTTCGCGCGGGGTTCGCCGAAGGCGGGCGGACCGGCATTCGCAGGTCTCCCCCGCTTCTCCCCGCCCGCGCACCCATCGTGGAACCGGAGCCGCGAAAGACCGCGTGACCATCCTCGACCCATCCACCCGCCGCTCCCATCGAGGAAGCCCACGGAGGCCCCGCAGCGTGCCGGCTCTCGTGGAGCTCCGGATCCGGGGCGGCCCCGTGCCTCACTGGATGCAGGACCTGGGCACGCGCTGGGGAGCCGGAGTCCGTCTCCACGTCTGCCGGCACGCCGATGCCTCACCTCGTCGCCTCCTGCAGCTTCTCGAGATCAACGCGACCCCCGCCACCCTCCCGGAGATCACGGCCTTCCTTCGCCAACGGGCCGGCCCCGAAGAAATCTCGCTCACGCAGCTCGGATCGCAACGACTCCTCGTCCGTCTTGTCGGACCGCTGCCGGCCCTCTGCCACACCGTCTTCGAGATGGGGGCCATCTGCATGAGCTGTCCCTTCCTGCCTTCGGCCGGCGTCCAGGAAGGGGAGGTACGCGAGGGGGAGTGGCGGGTGCTCGTTCATCGGGTTCGGGACGCCCATCCCCTCCTCGCCTCGTTCACCACGCCGGGCAGCTCGCCGGCCTCGCTGGTCCGCATCGGTTCCTTCCGAGGGTCCCTCGATCTGACGCCTCGCCAGGAAGTGGCCGTCGGAACGGCCCTCGTGCTAGGATACTACGACTATCCGCGCCGGGCCCAGCTGAAGGATGTCGCAAAGTCTCTCGGCGTCAGCCGCGCGACGGCCATGGAGAACCTGCGTCGTGGCATGCGCAAGCTCGCCTCCCAGCGTCGATCCGAGGTGGGGATCGTCCGAAGCCGCCCCACGCCCAGCGACCGTCCCCGGAGCGCGTCGGATCAGCGCGACGGCGAGGAGACGCACGCCGTGCTCAGGGAACGATGAGGGTCCGCAACCCTTTCCCGGCCCGGAGGTCCTCGGCGGCCTCCCCGATCCGATCGAGCGGGAGGGTAGCGGTGACGACCGCGTCGAGGCTCACCATCCCCTTCCGCACCATTTCGATGACGCGCGGATAGTCCACGGGCCGGCACCCGAGGGAGCCGACGATCTCGTACTCGAAGAACATCAGACGGTTGAGCGGGATCGGAACGACCGAATCGCTGTACCCCACGACACAGAGCCGCCCTCCCCGCCGGAGCGTGGAGAGTGCCAGACTTACGGTCTCGGGCGTACCGACCACCTCGAGCGCCACGTCCGCGCCCCCCCCGGACCGCTTCCGCACCTCGCGCCCGAGGTCGGGGTACTCCCGGGGATCCAGCGCTTCGCACGCCCCGAGGCGCAGAGCCGCTTCGCGCTTCTCCGCGCGAAGGTCCACGGCGATCACGCTCGCACCGACCGCTGCCGCGAACTGGACAGCGTTGATCCCGACGCCGCCGCATCCGACCACCACGACCCAATCCCCACTTTGCACTCGCGCTCGTCGGACGACCGCATGGTACGGCGTCGTCAGGGCATCGGCGATCACCGCACTCGACGCGAGGTTGAGGTCGGAGGGCAACGGTACGAGGTCGCGTGCTGGGACTCGTACGTACTCCGCGAACCCTCCGTCGATGTGGTTACCCGGCATCTGGAGGTACGGACAGATGTTCCCGCGCCCCGATCTACAATACTCACAGTTCCGGCATGGAAGGACCGAAGGGACCAGCACCCGGTCCCCGATGGACCGTACGGAGCTCCCGGTTCCCAGTTCCTCGACCACGCCCGAGATCTCGTGTCCCAGAATGAGGGGAGGACTCTTCGCCGTCGGGACGGCGTGGTCGAGGTAATGGAGATCCGTATGGCAGAAGCCGCACGCCGCCACCTTCACGAGGGCGTCGTCCGGCCCCGGGACCGGGCGAGGCACTTCGCCGACGACGAGGGGACGTCCCGAGCCATGAAAGACAGCCGCTCGCATGGATCCGCGGTCTCAACCGTCCTTCCAAACGGGGGCTCGTTTTTCGAGGAACGCTTGGAGTCCTTCCTCCGCTCCCTCCGTTCTCATGAGCTCGTCGAGGTAGGCGCGCTCGGCGTACGCCAGACGGGGCCACGGATCCACCTCCGACCTTCGGAGGACCCGTTTGAGCAGGTGCAGAGCTTCGCGACGGTAGCTACAGAGCGTCTGGGCGGTCAATGCCACCGAGGCATCGAGCTCCTCCTCGGAAACCACGCGGTTGACGATCCCGGCGGCCGCCGCCCGCGGGGCATCGAACGGCGTTCCCAAGAACAGGAGCTCGGCGGCGGACCGAGAACCAAGGAGATGAAAGTAGGTGGCGGCTCCGAACGGTGCAAAGACCCCCAACCGGATCTCGGGCTGGCCGAACGTCGCCCCCTCGGAGGCGATCGCGAGGTCGCAGGCCATCAGCAGCTCCATGCCACCACCGAGGCACCTTCCGTGGACCTGGGCGATCGTCGGGGAGGGCAGGTTCCACAGGGTCGTGAGGGTCGTGCGGAACGCTTCGAACATGGCGGAGACCCGGGGCTTGAGGTGGTCCTCGACGCTGAGGCCACCGCTCCAGGATTTGCCTCCGCCGCGCAGCACGACAACATGGGCGGTGGTAACCTCCTCGCGGTGCAGCACGCGGTTGAGCTCCTCCAGGAGTCGGGTGTCGAACACGTTCGCCGGTCCCCGCTCCCAGGTGATCGTCGCACGTCCATCGACGCGCGCGACGGAGACGGTGCCCGGAGGTTTCGCGCTCACCGTAGTCCTCGGTCACTCGAAGAGGATCGACTCGGCGAACGTCTCAAGCTGTAGACGCGCTTGCTCGTAGGTGGTCGACTTCTCTTCGAACTCCATGTGCAGGTAAGGGATGCCCCGCCCTTCGAGGGCCCTTCGGTAGAGCACCACGTCCTCGAGCGCGGGCTCGCAGAATTTGGCGGTGAGGAAGAGCACGCCCTGCGCCTTCGCAGCATCGACCCGTGCGAGGATGGCGGCCGCCTTGGTGGTCGGGGTGCTCCGGACCCCGATGTCGACGGGCGTCCGGACGTACGACGTAGCGAGGCTCTCGAGAGGATCGGTTCCCGGCTCGATGCGCGGGCACCAGCGGTGCAGCATCTGGAGCTCTTCCCCGACCACGTAGCAACCGACGTCCTCGATGAGCTGCAGGAGCTCGAGGGTCGGCTGTTCGCAGAACGGACCGAGGACGATCACCCGGATCGCATCCTTGTTCTTTCGCTCCCTTCCTTCGAGCTCGGCGATCGCCCGGCGGAGCAGCGGGATGTGGACCTCCCGGGGGAGAAGGCCTCCCAGCCGGAGCAGAAGGTAGTATTCGACCAGGGTGACCTTCCACGGCGCGTCTCGCTTCAGCACGACGAGTCGATCCACGAGCGCGCGTTGCTCGTTGAATACCTCAAGGGACGCGCGCAGGTCCTCTTGGGAGAAGGGGCGGCCGGCGACGCGTTCGAGCTTCTCGATGAGACTGCGGTACTCCGCTACCAGGAACGGGATCGTGGCCGGGGAGGTGAAGTTCTGTGGCAGGTGAAGCATGTGCGAGGGTCGCTGCGGGAGAACTCGGGTGAAGATCCCGTCCAGGTTGCGACTGACGTCGCAAATGTACGGAAAGACGAACGCATCGAACGGGTCCAGGAGACCGGTGAGGGCCATCTCGAGCGTCGATTTTGAGATCGAGCAGAGGAAGGAGCCGAGCGCTGCGTCCGCGCGGCTGATCTCGAGGTTTTCTCCGCCGCCCTGGATCGCGACCGGCATCATCGCGAAGGAGTGGACGAGCTCCTGCGGCGTGTAGACGGGAAAGCACCCGACGGCTTTGCCGCCCGCTGTCCGCCAGGCCCGGACGGTAGGGAACGTCGGATCGGCGAGGACCTCCTGGGCGAGGTGGACGATCTTTTCGACGGACTCCGCCTCCGTGAACTCCCGGAAATCCGGCGAGATATCGATCCCGGGGGGAGCCTCGCCGTCCGGGAGGTCCCCGGCCCAGGACCCGATCTTGAGCAGTTCGGGCATGCCTATCCTCGCGCTCCCTGCGGTGCCGTGGCGAGCTTCCGGAGCCGGGAGTGCCCGAGGACCGCGCTGCCGAGAGCGGCGGCATAGTACGCATCGGGCGCCACGTTCAGGTCCATTCCGACCGTGTCGTGGAGGGCCTTCACCATCCCGACGTTGCGAACGAGGCCTCCGACGAGCGTGACCTCCGGCTGGATCCCCACGTACCGCATGAGGGAGTGCGCGCGCTGGGCGAGGGAGAGGAAGACGCCCATCAGGATGTCGGAGAGCGGCACGCCTTCCGCGACGTTGTTGATGATCTCCGTCTCGGCGAGGACCGCGCAGACGCTCGAGATGAGCTTCGGGCGTTCCGATGCGAGCGCCTTCGGGCCCATCTCCTCGAGAGGGACCTGGAGATACTTCGAGCAGCGCTCGACGAAGCGGCCCGCTCCCGCGGCGCACTTCTCGTTCATCTTGAACTTGAGGACCTTTCCCGTCTCGGAGATGGACATGGTCCGGGAGGCCTGCGTTCCAACATCGACCACCATCCGGGTCTTGGGAAAGAGGAAGATGGCGCCGCGCGCCGAGGAGGTGAAGTCGCTGACCTGCAGGTTCCGCTCGGGGATCGAGTACCGGCCGAAGCCGGTCGTGCAGAGGTAGTCGATGTCGTCCGGAGCGATGTTCGCCGTCTCCCCCAACGCGTCCAGCACTTGGTGCGCGGTCTGCACCGGGATCCCCCGCGACGGAGCCGAGGCGGTCGCGAGGATGCGTCGACCGTCTTCGAGCAGCACACCCTTGATGACTCCCGCGCCGAGGTCGAGGCCGCCGGTGATCACGCCGCACCTCCCGAGAGCCGTTCGCGGCCGTGGAGCGCCGCCCCCAAAGCTCCGAGGTACTGCGAGAGCGGGCTCACGTTGACGGGGACCCCGAGCCGGCGGTGGAGAGCGTGGACCATGCCCTCGTTCTGGGAGACGCCGCCCGTGAACGTGATCTCGGGTTCTACGCCGACCCGCTGCATCAGGGAAAGTGTCCGGTTCGCGATGCTCGCATGCAGCCCCGCGAGGATGTCCTTTGGGTCCTTGCCGCGCGATACGTACGACGTGACCTCCGATTCCGCGAAGACCGTGCAGGTGCTCGTGACCTTCACCGCGCGCCGGGCCTGGAGGGAGAGCGGCCCGATCTCGCCGACATCGTACCCCAGCGCGTTGGCACACACGTCTAGGAATCGCCCGGTGCCGGCTGCGCACTTGTCGTTCATCGCGAAGTCGACGACCTCGCCCTTCTCGTCGATCCGGATCGCCTTCGTGTCCTGGCCGCCGATATCGACCACGAGGCGTGTCCCGGGGAACAGGAAGTTGGCCCCTCGCGCGTGGCAGGAGATCTCGGTGACGACGAGTTGGCCGAAGTAGACCTTGTACCGGCCGTATCCGGTGCCGGTGATGAACGACACTTCGGACCGGGAGAGGTGGGCGTCGGCGAGGGCGGCTTCGAGGGCGCGTTCCGCGTCCTTCACGATATCGACGCCGACGACGCTCAGCGACTTGCCGAGGATCCGAGAATCCTCTCCGAGGACCACGCACTTCGCCGTCGTCGAGCCGATGTCGACCCCCGCGACGACCGCGCTCATCCGGGGGCGGCCCCCGCCGCGGCCGCCACGGCCCGGCGCTGCTCGAGGGATTCGAAGAAGGCGTCCATGCGGTTCTTGATCTGGGCGGGCGCGAAGTATCGGGGGTCCTGGTGGTCGGACTCGATGTAGAGGGTGGGCACCCCCTGGTCGTGGATCAACCAGTCCCTCAGGTCGCCCTGGCCGGCCGTGAACGAACGGCACGACTTGATACCGTGGATGATGACGGCGTCCGCCTGGTACTCCTTCACGTAGTCGGCGATGATCTTCCGGCGCAACGGCCAGGATTGATTCACGTAGGCGCCGAGGCTGTACTCCGCGATGCTCTCGAACGGCCGGGACGGGTCGTGCCGGAAGCCGCGGTCGAAGAGCCCCCCGACCTTCGGGTAGGTCGCGACGACCGATACCGCGCCCCACTTCCGGAAGAAGTCCCAGAACGTCCGATAGTTGGTGTACGGTGGAACTCCCTCGACGAGGACGCGGACCTTCTCCTCCGGCAGAGGATAGTTCCTGTCCCGCACCCGGGCTCGAACCTCCTCGTTCACCACGTCGTAGAAGTCCGCGGCCCCGGGCGTTCCCCGGAGCACATTGATCGGGAACATGTAGAAGATCGACTCGAAATAGGCCTCAATCGGAGACGGGCGGAGCCGGCCGGCGCGGAGGAATTCTACCCACCCATCCTCGGCACGGCGGGATTCGGCCAGAACCCGCTTGAGCTCGTCCATGTCGAACGCACGCCCGGTGCGTTTCTCCAGGAGGTGGACGAGCTCCCAAAGCTGGCTCACCAGGTAGGCGATGTCCTCCTTGCGGGGCTTCTCCTCCCGCATGTACGGCACGTCGAACATGAACAGCGGGGCGCCGTACGACTCTGCGAGCGCCTCCCACCACTTCACGTACACATAGCAGCCCGAGAAGCTGCAGACCAGCAGGTCGGGGCGTGGGATCTGGCCGAACGAGGTCTTCCCACCGAGGTCTTGGAGCCCGAGGTCGTTCTTCACGTAGCCGCAGACATCGAGCCCGTACCCGAGCGACTCAGCGTGCAGGATGTTCTCGAGCGACTGGTGCTTGATCGCGCAGTTGAGCGCGACGATCTCCGGAAAGACGACGTCGTAGCCGAACGAACGGAGGATCTCTGTGAGGTTCCCGCCGACCAGCATGTACGCCACGGGTCGACGTGGTTGGTCGACCGACGCGAGCTCGCCGTAGTACTCCTCCACGAGCTTGCGCTGGAGGCCGCGGGCATCGCGAAGGAAGGAGCGCGAGACTCCCCCGGGAACCGCCGGTGCCGAGACGACTTCCGACACCGGATCACTCCCCGGGCGCGGTCGGCGAGAGGATGGCGGATCCGCACCGTCCGCAGAATTCGAAGTCCTCGGGGAGTCCTTTGGCCCCGCAGGCCGGGCAGCGTCGCACGGGGCGACCGAAGAGGAACTCGGCCCCCTTTCCTTCTGCGAGACGACGACGAAGTCCCGCCACGTCGGGAGGCCGTTTCTCGACGAACGCATTCATTCCCTCGTGGGGTTCCCGATCGGTGAAGTGGAGGGAGAGCCATTCGCGGCCGTGACCGACCGTGCTGTGCCAGGACAGCTCCTTCCAGAAGTTCACCTGTTGTTTGGTGTACCGAAGGCATTCCGGGAACATTCCCAGCAGGCGATGGCAGAGTCGATCGACCGACGCGTCCAGCGGCGCGAGGTCGATCTGGTAGCCTTCCAACCCCTTGCGCGCGAGGTCGATCTGCTCATTCGTGGGTTCTTCGACGAGTTCCGTTCCTCGTCGTACCGATGGGGCGACCTCGCTAACGAGGCCCCAGTCCAGGGCTTTGCGGGCCGGGATCCGTTCATTGAGAAACAGCATGGTGCGCGCCCGGCGGTCCCCCACCACGAGAGGGAGCCACTGAGTAGCGCCACCGCAGGCCACCGAGCCGACGCCCACGCCCACCTGCCCGAGATACACGTGGGACGCTGCGACCGACAGGTCGCAGGCGAGATGGAGCTCGTTTCCGCCGCCCACGGTGATCCCGTTGAGCCTTGCGATCGTCGGCTTCCCGCACCGCAGCAGGGCCTCGACCGCCCCCTCGAAGAGGCCCATGTACTTCCAGTAGTCCCGGGGGCGTTGGGTGTACCGTTCGGCATACTCGCGGACGTCGCCGCCGGTGCAGAAGGCCGCGGATCCCACGCCCGTGAGAACGATCACGCCGATCGCATCATCGACCGATGCGTCTTCGACCGCGCGGCAAAGCTCGCGAAGCGTGCCGGTCGCGTAGGCGTTGTAGGCGTGGGGGCGATTGAGCGTGATGCGTGCGATCCCATCGCGCTTCTCGTAGAGCAGGTCCCGGAAGTCGATTTCCTCCGGTGCCATCGGCGCGAGGACGTCGGGTTCGCTCACGGATTCGGACTGCTTCGGGCGTGCCTTCATCATCCCACGGTATCCGATCCACGGAAGACCGCTCGTGGGTGATGCGCGTTATCCCGTACCGGTTAGGGGGTCGCACGTTGAGATGGATGGATCCCGACCCGGGCCGCACCCGGACGCATTCCGTCAGCGGAGATCCCTGGGCGCGGGCCGCCCTTTCCCGGGGCCGACCCCGAGCTGAACTTCGATCTCCTGGCAGATCTGGGCTACTTCGGACATCTCGGCCGGAGAGAGAACGGCCCGGGCCATCGGGAAGAGGACCTGATCCTCCTTCTCGATGTGAAGCGCCAAGAGGTGGTCGACCGAGTCGGTGGCGGCGGAGACCGCGGTCCATGCTTCCACGGCCTCGAGGTCGGTCTCGAGCTTGGGAACGTTGCGCGCGATGGTCTTCTGATGGCGGCGTAGGAGTTCGTGCTCCTCGAGCATCACCCCCACCGGGCCGCCCTCGCTCCCGATGTGGCGGACGAGGATCGGGAAGAGTCCCTCCTCTTCCTTTCGCCCGTGGAATCCGTCCACATCCTTCGCGAGGAAATCGGCGAATGTGGACATCGAGGTCGCCACGCCCCTGCGTCCCCGCCCTTCCTGAAAGAGTCGTTGAAGATCGGTCCGGACCTCCCCGAGGCGCCGGAGGAAGCTCTGGTGTTCCTCCATCAAGACCGCGATGGGGTCGTAGTCGGTCGCCATCAGTCGCATCCCACAAGGTCGGATGCGGTACCCTCCGCCGGCTCCCACCGGCGGCGGGGGCCGCCCATCAAGCGAGCGGGTCCAGCGGACATGCGGTGCCCGAAGGGCCGCGAACGTGCTTATCGCTTCGGAACTCACCCGCCGTTAACTCCAAGAAGCAGGGCGGGGTGCCGGGCTCATGCCCGTCCGTTTCAAGACCGACGGGCACGTCGCTTGGATCACTCTGGATCGTCCGGAGGCGCTGAACGCCATCGATCCCGAGTCCCATGCCGCCCTGGTGGCCGCCTGGAAGCGCTTCCGCGATGAGGACGGTCTCCGCGTGGCCGTGCTCACCGGGGCCGGGACGAAAGCCTTCTGCGCCGGGGTCGACATCAAACGGATAGGAGACTTCTATGGGAACGTCCCGGCCGGGCAGCGAGTAGAGGTCTGGAACCGCGAGCCGGGGATCGGCGGAATCACCCGGAATCTCGAGGTTGGAAAGCCCGTCATCGCCGCGGTCAACGGACTCTGTCTCGGGGGTGGACTCGAGCTGGCCCTGGCCTGCGACATCCGCCTCGCGAGCGCGAACGCCAGCTTCGGCCTGCCCGAGGTCCGGTGGGCGATCATCCCCGGACAAGGCGGAACGCAGCGGCTCCCACGAGCCGTGCCCCCTGCCGTAGCGCTCGAGATGATCCTCACCGCCCACCCGATCGATGCCGCGCGAGCCGCGGCCATAGGTCTGGTCAACCAGGTGTACCCGCTCTCCCGCCTTCGGGAGGAAGCCCAGACGATGGCGGAGGTGATCGCCGCGCACCCTCCCCGCGCCGTTCGAGCCGCCCTCGCCGCGGTGCGCGGGGGCCTCGCCCTCCCGCTCTCCGAAGGCCTACGGCTCGAGCAGGAGCTTGCCGACCCCTTGCGCGACAGCCCGGACAACCGCGAGGCCCGGGAGGCGTTCCGAGAGAAACGCCCGCCCCGGTGGACCGTCGGCTGAACCTCCCGGACCCGACCGGGCAGTTCGAAAGGAGCCTTCTCTGCCGGACTGGAATCGCCTCGGGTCGCGAATCCTCCTGGAATGTGGGAGAAGACGATTCGTGTTCGGCCGGCAAGGTTGCGGGCCCTGCATCGAGATCCAAGGGAGATCGATCAGTCTCGGTCGGTCGTCCTGGTAAGCATTCCATCCGCCGCCGTGCTGCTCTCGGACCGGCGCAACAGCTCCCGAATGGCCTCGATGAACTGCGAAGGAACGGGGCACCGATGGGCCCCTCGGCGGACGGAAGGCGCCACCACGGTCGATCACCCTGGCTCAGGAGGAGACTCGGGCAGCTCTTGGGTCGGTCGCGGGGAGGGAAGAGCTGGGGCCGTGTCGGATTGCGCCTCCTCGGGCGGATAGGCGGCCGCTCGGAACGGGTCGAGAGGATCGCTCAAGCCTCCTCCCGCAGCGGGCGCCGAGTCCTCGGACACCGGCTCGAGGAAGACAAGAACCGTCATGATGATGTCCGTTCCGATGATGATCAGGAATGCGGGAAGGAGGATCGACTGCGCCGAGGGGAGGACCGCGATCACTAGGATGAGGAGAACTGCGTTCGTCAATCCCCGGCCATAGAGGCCGGAGAGACGGCGTGCGTTTCCCGCCTCCATAAGCCTGTGGCCCTCTAGGCGTCCCAGGAACCACCGACGTGACAATAGGAGAACGAACGGAACCGCGATGACGGCCACCGCCGCAATGATCCCGAGAGGCTGGAACGGAACGAGGACTCCCAGGATGACGAGGAAGATCGCCCGCAGAACGAACGCGATCTCGTTGTGGACCTGGCGGACCGAAGGATCGAAGGCGAAATCTCGCCCCGTGGAGCGCGGAAGCCAACGGCGGAAGAAGGCGTCGTTTCCGAGCACGACCCCCATGATCAAGGCGGCCATGATGCCGGAACCGCCGAGGCTCTGCGTTGCTCCATAGACCAGGAAGAGAATGCCCATCGTCGCGAGGCCGGCATAGACGCGCCGTTGCCAGCGGGATAGGAACTCGATCGCGACGAACCCGCCGAGGACTCCGAAGGCGATGGCCACGGGGAGCGGGAGAAAGACCTGGGGCACCACCGACGTCCATCCCCCGTTCGGTGAGGCGACGACGGCGAGCAGCACGGTGACCGCGAGAACCGAGATGGTGTCCTCGACCGCCATATCGAGGTGCAGTGTGTCGCGCACCACGGGCGCGAAGCGGAGTCGCCGAGAGATGGGAAGGACGACCGCTCCCGAGACGCCCCCCAGGCAGAGAGCGAAGAGGATGGCGACCAGCACGTCGCCTCCCGCGAACGCGTACCAACCGATCGCGAAGAGGACTCCGACCGCGATCGTGTAGCTGCCGATCGCGAGGAGGAGGCCGGCCGAGCCCACCTCGCGGGCCTGCCTCGGATTGAAGTCGATCCCGGCGTCGTACAGGATGATGATCAACGCGATCGTGCCGAGGATCGCGCCGAGTCCCAAGACCTGGCCCGGCTGCACGATATGGAATAACGGCCCGGCGAGGAGACCGAACAGGATCAACCACAGGACGTCGGGGATCCGGAAGCGCTGGGCGAACGCGTCGCTCGCGAATGCGAGAAGGACCGTGGCCCCGACGAGAAGGATGGCGACGGTGGCTGTCGAAGGGACGAGGGCGCTCAGGATGATATCTCCAGAATCGGGTCGCCCCGGCCGAGCCTGTGCCTCAAGGGCCTCGCTCCGCTCAAGCCCTCACCGGAGGTCCCGTCACCGCCCGCGCCATTATCTTTGTCGCTCCCATTCGCAGACTGCGTCGGACCAGCGAGGGGAACCATGCCCGGGGGATCGGCCCGCCGGCCCGCTCCGGCGAGGCCGCTCGACTCGTAGACCGGACCTGGGCGTGCCGCGGAGGCGACGTCTCGATTTCCCGCAAAGCCGTGGCGCCTTCCACCGTGAGGAGTCCGGCCCATTCGCGCACGCATAGAGGAGTGTGCTCCATCGAGCATCAGCGAGCCGACGCCGAGCTCAAGCGATCGAATCGAGGAAGCTCCGTACGGCGTCGAGGTACGCGGCTCGCTCCTCCCAGAACGGGGTGTGCGAGCTGTTCTGGAACTCGATGCGGACCGCGCCGGGAACTCCCTCGGCGATCTCGCGCGCGCACGCGGGAGTGACCTCATCGTACTTCCCGCCCGTCACGAGCGTGGGGAGCCGGATCTCGCCGAGTCGCTGAGAGATGTCCCAGTCCCGGATCGTGCCCGTGATCGTGAACTCGTTGGGGCCGTTCATGTAGTTGTACACCGGCTTGCTGATCTCGGCGAACGAATAGGTCACGAGGGGGGGCCATTCGGGCAAGCGGCAAACGAACTGCCGATAGAAGTGCTCGACCGCTCGGAGATACTCCGGGTGCTCGTACTCGTGAAGCTTGTCGTACTGGTAGATCGCATCGCGATCCTCCTTCGCCATCCCGTCCACGAGCTTCCACATCTCGCGGACGGCGAGGGGGATGCTGGCGAGCCCGCCGACCGTGGTGAGGCTCTTCAGATGCTCCTGGTAGCGCAGCGCGTACGCGAGCACCAGGGCCCCACCGTAGCTCGACCCGATGATGTGGATGCGGCCGAGGGCGAGGGCGCGCCGGACACCCTCCACCTCCTCCACATTGTGCTCGACCGTGAAGAGCGAGGTATCGGTGGTGCGCTCGGAGCGGCCGCATCCGAGTTGGTCCATGAAGACCACTCGGTATCCGTGCCGGCTGAGGTCGGCCAACGGCTGGAGGTAGTCGTGCGTCGCTCCCGGACCGCCGTGGACGCACAGCACGGTCTCGCGGGCATCCTCCGGGCCGCAGATACGGTAGAACATCTTGTGTCCGAGGACGTGGACATGCCCCTCGCTCATCGGTGCGGGCCACCCTTCGGTCATCGGCGGCGGGGAGGCGCGGCGGAGGATATTTCTTTCTGATGCCCAGCGCCGATCCGCTCGACCCACGGCTCCGTCGATCGACCGATGCGCGCCGGTCGCAGGGCTGCCCCGGTCGGGAACGACGATGCCGAATCCTGCGTTCTCCCCGGCCCGTGTGCAGGTTCGGATAGCAACGCCCAAAACGGAGATCGAACTGGGGCCCTCCGTGAACACCTCGGCCCCCATCGACCCCCGGATCGATACCGCGCTGTTGGAAGGGCTCGAGTTTGCCTGTCGCCCGGACTGCGGCCTCTGCTGCTACGCGACCCCCGCGGTGGATCGAGCCGAACGGGCCGAGCTTCTGCATATCGCGCCGGAGAGCACGTTCGTTTCCGACGCACGCGGCGAGGCCTACATCGCCGCCCGGCCCCAGGGCGGGGCGTGCCAGTTCCTCTCCCAGAACCGCTGCAGGGTGCATGCGGCGAGACCGTTCCCATGCGCCGTTTTCCCCGTCATCGTCCATGCCGGAACTCGCTTCCAGGCATCGGCGGTGGTGTCCTGCCCCGGCGTCTCGATCCCGGGTCGCGCAGATCCGGGGAGCTCCCGAGCACTCCCGCCGCCCCGTGGTCTCGACACGGAGCTCGGCCGCGCCGAAGCTCGATGCCGTTCCGACGATGGAAGGCGAGCCCTGGCGGCCGCGCGACGGGACGGGCAGCGGGTCGAGCGGATCCTCGAACGGGAGGGTCTCTGGGTACCGCCGCTCCAGGTCCGCGAGTCGTTGCGCGGACGGATTCCCCTGCCGGATTCGTCGGACTTTCCCGTCGACGATCCTCCCGAACTTGAGGAGGGGGAGGAGGTCTTGCCGCTCTTCTTCGATGACCGACTAGGCCCCGTCGCGATCGCCGGGCACGCCGGCGGCTGGCAGCTGGTCGAGCTCCAGGAGGAGGGAGGTATTCGTGCGTGGTTGGGAGTTTGGCCCCCTCCCACGCGGATGCCGCGACTCGAAGTTGCCGCCGAGCGTGCCCTGCGCGACTATCTCGCTTACTGGCTGGAGCGCGATGCCCTGTTCGGGTTCGTCCATATGGCGATGATCGAGGAGCCCTCCGTGGAGGATGTCCTCGTCCGCGTCACCCGAGAACTGCGCTGGATCGGAGCGACGGTCGTCGCGAGGGCCCGGGTCCGAGCGAGCGGTCGGGGAGGGACCTCACCATCGCTCGCCGAGTCCGACATCGAACGAGGCATCCGGGCCTCGGACGCCGATTTGCTCGATCGCGCCGGCTGGACCGTTCAGCTCTGAGTACGGGGCCGCGGGAACCGCCGCCCGAGGGCCGATTCGAGATCGCCGACCAGCTGCTCCTCGGCCGCCGCATTCCACGGCGACGGGAGCCGCTGCGATGGGATCGACCAATCGAGCGGGGCCGCCTCTCCCGTCTCGCGCTGGAACTCCGCCCGCCAGGCGATCGGCAACGGGTCATCCCGGCCCGGCCCCGAAGCCGAGCCCGCCAGGCGGTGGCCGGCTCGAGCGAGCCCTCTCGCGACGTTCTCCGGGGTGTATCCTCCTCCGCCCGTGACCAGGAGGCGGGACCGACACAGCTCGCGAGAGAGGTCCAGAAGCTCGTCCAGCACCGTCGCGTACCCCTCGGGAGTGTACTGGAGTCCCGCGAGCCGATCCCCCGCGTGGCCGTCCATCCCGTGCTGCAGGACGATGAGATCCGGGCGAAACTCTCGCACCAGCGGCGGGACCACGCGCCGGAAGAGCGGGATGAGCGCCTCGTCCCCCGCCCCCGGCGGCAGTGGAAGGTTGACCTTGAAGCCCTCCCCGTCGCCTTGCCCGGTCTCGCTCGGGAACCCGGTGCCGGGAAAGAGGGTCCTCCCGTCCTGGTGGAAATCGATGTCGAGGACGCGTCCGGAGTCAAAGAACCCGTACATCACACCGTCTCCGTGGTGGGCGTCGATGTCGAGATACGCGACCCGGTCGCCCCCGTCCAGTCCGCGGCGGACGGCGAGCGCTACGTCGTTGAAGATGCAGAAGCCGCTCGCCCGGTCCGGGTGGGCATGGTGCAGGCCACCGGACGGCTGGAACACCGGCGCGTCGCGCTCGCGGGTCAGAGCGACCGCGCGCATGGTGGCGGAGGCCACGCGGCCGGAGGCCTCCCAGCATCCGGGAAAGGCCGGCGTATCTCCCGTATCGAGGAAGACCGGGCGCGCCCCCGAGCTGGACCGCTCGACGAGTCCGAGGTACTCCTGCGTGTGAAACGTGGACAGCTCGGCCGTCGACGCCGGATCGATCTCTCGGATCCATTCCACCCCGGATTCGGGTGCCAGGGTCGCTTCGAGCAGGCGGGCGGCGAGCGCCCGGCTCGACATCTGAAACGGGTGGCCCGCACCGAAGTCGTACTTCCGGAACCGCTCGTCCCAGATCACGGTCAGACGGCGCGCGGTCATCGTAGGAACCCCGAACGAACCCCGCTCAGGCCTCGTCCGCGGCGGGGGACCGAACGTCGCCGAACTGCTCCATCGCCCGTTCTCCCTTCCGAGCGATCCAACCTGCACCTATGGCGGCCGCCCCGAGCGCCACGACCCAGTAGAAGTAGCGCGCATGGAGGACGATCAGCTTCGGTGGAGAGGCATCGTTCATCTGGGAGGTCGTGAACGTCCACGACCAGAGCATCGGTAGGATCGCGAGCGCGATCAGGGCCGCGCTCACGTACCGCCAGTTGACCAGGTTCTGGATCTCGCGCGAGATGGCCGGCGGGATGTCGTGTTCGGGGTGCAGGATCCCCTGACGCGTCATCAGGCCGAGGATCAGGAACATCAGCGCGACGTCCAGCGACCAAGCGATCGACGAAAGATCGAGCAGCGTCTGGTCCCGGCCGAGGAAGATCCCCGACCACACGATGAACAGCAAGTATGGTTCCAGCGATACGAGCAGCAGGAGCGAGGCGTTGAGCAGCAGGAGCTTCTCCCGCTCCACCGTAATCCGCTCGGTGATGCGGGTGTAGGACATCCAGATCCAGACGAGCAGACCGAAGCTCACGACGAACTCGGCGATGTATCCGACCACCTCGACCTGGTTGTTCGGAGGGGCGAACGCGAGCTGGATCGCGGTGATCGAGAGCGCGAGGCCGAAGATCATGTCGCTGAGCGCCTCGATGCGCGAGGGGCTGATGTGCGAGAACGTCGCCATCCGGCGAGCCCACGGGCGAGGACGGCTTAATACAGTCGAGCGCGGGGGCGAGGACGGACACCGTTATCCCACCAGCGGGGTCGGGGCCCGCGCGGAACGCACCATGTCGATCGAGGATACGCTCTCGCCCAACGCGATCAAGGTCTATCGGGCCATGAAGGACCTGAACTACTCGAGCGAGGAGAAGATGGGGACCGCCGAGCGGATCACCCAGACTTCCAAGCTGCCGAAGAACATGGCCCTGAACGCGCTGCAGGAGCTCCAGACGAAGGGGCTCGTTCGCCGCAAGGTCCGCGAGAAGAGCGCGGGCTACTATCTCGTGCTCACGTAGCGCGATCCGACGGGTCCGCCGGGCGGTGTCCCCGCGCCGGCCCCATCACGCGCTCGAGCACCCGGCTGGTCGACCGCAGCGTGACCTCGGTCACCGCGCTGACCCGGGCGACCTGAGCGCGGGATCTGCGTTCGCCCTCGCGCTCCGCGGCGAGGTAGATCATCGCCGCCACCAGTCCGTGCGGGCTGAGCCCGGAGAGCTCGGGCTCCTTCTGCGCTTCCTCCATCATCGCCTCGACGGTCGAGCGCACATGGGAGGAGAGGGCGAGCTCCTCGGCGTACCGCACGAGGAACGACTTCATCCCGACCGAGGGGATCGCGAGCTCGGCTTCGCGCTGGATCATCTTGAACGCCCGGCCGACGTCGGGGCGCGACGCGCCCGCGGCTTCCGAGATCTCGCTCAGCGTCCGGGGGATGGCGAAGCGCCGGCAGGCGGCGTAGATCGCCGCCCCCACGCTCGCGCCCAAGCTGCGGCCCCGGGAAAGCCCCTTCGACTTGGCGACCTGGAAGATCCGTTCGGCCTCGGTCATCACGACCGAAGGCAATGCGAGCCGGTCCCCCACGAGCGCCAGCTCGCCGTGGGCGGAGGAGCGGTCGGACGCCCCGCCCGTCACGCGGGAGGTCTGGCGTTGCATCACGCGCTTGAGATGCTGAAACTCGTAGCGTCGGTGCCAATCGAGGCGGCGTCCCTGGCCGTCGCGGGTGAGCGACAGGGTCGAGCCCAGAGCGCGTCGGGAGCTCCCGCTCGGCGTGAAGGGGCCGATCCCCCGACCGCTTCCGAGGGAGGAGTTTTCGGAGGACGGAGTGGGGGCGCTGGTGATGAGCTCGCCGGTTTCGAAGACGAGCCCGCACTCCGAGCAGTGAACCTCCGATCGGACGGGGTCGACGATCCGGTGGGTGCTGTGGCACATCGGGCAAGTCGCCGGGGCATCGGTCGACGGGGCCAAGCGGGGACCGCCTTCGCCGGTCACAAGGGACAATAGTGGACGTAGGTCTATTTAGTCCATCGTCCAACCTAGTGAGGAGAAGGTGGACAAGAATGGTCGCACGGTCGACTGCACGCTACCGTTTCCGAAAGAACTTCCGGGTCTCGGCCGAGGAGGCGTATGCATGGCTGACGGATTTCGACGCCGATGACCTGAAGCGGATGGGCTCAGAGGGCATCCGCGAGGTGGTTCAACTAACCCCGGACGTCTACCTATTGATCGACCACCTCCGCCGCAACGGCCGCAAGGTCCAGAAGGCGAAGCTCGTCCACCTCTACCCGAAGGACCACGCCTGGATCTGCACGTACATCGGGGACCCTTCGAACCGCTCGCAGTTCGTGTATCGGATCGAACCGATGGGGCGCCGCCGCTCGCGGTTCACGTTCACCGGCCTGCAGATGGAGGAAGGAGCCCGGGCCCCGCAGGGGGTGCGACTTGCCCGGTACGCTCGGCAGCTCCAGATAGAAGATTCCGCGACGTGGACGCGACTGACACGCCAGCTCCACCAGGCGTTGGGACACCCCCGTCGCGCGCCGGCGCGCTGAGGTCCGGTCGTTCGGCGCCGCCAAAGGGTATCTCCTCCCCGTCGATGGAGTGAGACGTGCGCAAGGGACTCCTCATCGTGGGAATCGGGGTCGCCATCGTCGGGGCGACCTTCATCGCCACGATCATCAGCCTTCCGCCGCCTCCGAGCCAGATCTCGGCGGCAACGCTCGATGTTCCCTACATCCTGGACAACTCGACAGCGACCAGCAAGATCAATCCCGCGAGCGCTCCCTCGGCGAACATCTACTTCTCTTGGGTGTCGGATTACCCGATCGCGGTATCGCTCTACGATCGGCTCCCGTGCGTGCCGCAACACCCGAGCTGCACCCCGACGGCCCCGCTCGTCTCCTGGGTCCGGAATGCCTCCGGGAATTGGACCAGCTCCGGTGGGATCGATCTTCCGGTCTACGTCGTGCTGACGAACAACGGGAGCACTCCGGCCACGGTGAGCGGTACGATCGTGGCGACCTACGTCCCATCGACCCCGTACCTTCCGACGTGGTCGTTGGTCGCGCTCGTCACGGGGGCGCTCGTGCTCCTCGGGATCGGGGCGGTCGCGATCTTCCTCGGGCTTTTCCTGCGCGCGGGGATCTACTCGCGTCCCTCGTCGACGGTCCCGGATTCCATCGCGGAAGACGATCGATACCTCGAAGAACTGGACGAGGAACCCGACCTAGCGGACGACCCGGCCTCCGACGACGAGCCCGATCGCTGAGCCTTCACTGCCCCCAGAACGGGCTTTCGGGTCGATGGATCCGAACGACCTCTTCGAGGATCGCCGTCTCGGAGGGGGTGAGCGGCTGCTTGCGCAGGATCCGTGCGGCGGACTCGGGCACGGCGACCAGAAGGAGATCCCCTTCCTGGACGTTGCGGCCGACGATCGCCCCTTCGATCGCCGCGGCGAGCTCGGAGCCCTCTTCCGCCTGGGCGACCGAGGTCCCCTCCCGTTGGAGACTGCGGAGCATACCGATCTCGGTGCCATCGAGACGCATCAGGCGGACGCCCGCGCGCAGAGTTCCTCCGATCACCCGGACCCCGACGATCGCGGGTTTCGACGCGCGGAAGACGTTCCCCGGAAGTATCTGGAGCTTGGCCGGGTGGACGAGCTCGAGGCGGCGCTGGATCTGGAGCGCGCGCTGACGCTCCTCCCGCCACTTCCCGTACTCCTCGATCACCCGGTACATCACCTCGCTGCGGAAGATCCGAACCGGCCCGGCCTCGCCCTCGGGTTGGGCATCCGGGAGGACGGGGACGTTGAACGCGAGCACGGCCCGGTGGGTCGGGTCCTTCACCGTGGCGACGCGGATGACCGTCGGCCGACCGATCGGTCCGACCGACGCTTCGTGGATCGGGATCTTCGCCTCCCGGCACTCGAATGCCAACGCCTCAAGCCCGCCAAGGGTGTCGGCGGCGATCGCCACGCCGCTTTCGGCATTCTCCGCCACGGGATGGCTCTCGCGCGCGAGATCCGAACGGACCTGCGCGGCCTCCTCCGGCGTGTGGACGACCTTGAGCAGTCCTCCGGGCATGGCGCCTTCGATGCCGGTGGCGGCGAGGTACACTCCGGCCGCCGCCTCTACGAACGAAAGAGAGTCGAGCTTGGGCACCTTGGGCGCCTTCCCCGTGCGCGACACGGCCGGACGGTAGATGCCGCGGATGCGTGTCGTGAACGGCTCGTCCCGACCGGTGACCACGATCTCATCGCCGACGGCGATGCGACCGCGGTAGACGATGACGTCCCCGACCGGTCCGACGCCCTTCTGGTCGCTCCTCTCGAGGACGGTGCCTTCGCCTCCCTCCTCGACGAGGACCAGCTCCTCCCCAAGGAAGCGTTGGGAGAGCCCCACGAGGAGAGCGAGGAGTTCCGGGATCCCCGCGCCGGACTTCGCGGAGATCGGTACGATGCCCACGTTCCGCGTGAAATCGCTCACGCGATCGTAGCGCTCGGTGGAGAATCCCATCTGGTCGAGCTGCTGGGCGACCTCGTACAGGTGCTGATCGAGGGTGCGGCCAAACTCGGGCCCTCCCTTCGCAATCTGATCGAGCAGCGGTACGCGGCCGGCCGGCTTGCGCCAGCCGGCCAGGAGATCGATCTTGGTGAGCGCGATGACGAACGGCGTCTTCTCGTGCCGCAGGATCTGGATCGACTCTCGGGTCTGGGGCATGAGCCCCTCGCGCACATCGACGACGAGGATCGCGAGGTCCGCGAGCGCGCCTCCGCGTCGCCGCATCGTCTCGAAGGAGCGGTGGCCGGGGGTGTCGATGAACAGGAGTCCGGGAACGCGCATCTGCTCGGAGCGGAGGACGCCTTCGCACAGGCGGCGGACGACCTCACCCGGGACCTCGATCGCGCCGATGTGCTGGGTGATGCCGCCGGCCTCCTGCGAGACGCGCGCGGATCCGGAGATCCGATCGAGCAGCGTCGTTTTGCCATGGTCCACGTGGCCGAGCACGGAGACGATGGGCTCTCGCAGTCCGGTCACGTTTCTCGCGACCGGGCCTTCACCATTAGCGTTTCTGGGGCGCCGAGCTCCGCTCCTTTTCGAGCTGTGCTCGAAGCTCGGCGGCCGCGCGCTCCGGCGGAACCGGGTTCACGGGAGTCCCGGCCCCGAGCTCGTACCCGTCCACGCGCAGCAGACGGGGGGCGACCTCGACGTGCCAGTGGAAGCCGCTCCCCGTTCCCGGAGGCGGTTCCAATCCGTGGATGTACCAGTTGTACGACGCGCCGGGCCGGACCCCGTCAAGCGCCCGGAGGACCGCGGGGAGCAGTTCGGCGAGCCGGTCGACCTCCCCATCGGACGCGGCTGCAAAGGTGGACACATGCCGATGGGGTACGATCCAGATCTCGTACGGATGCTCGGAGGCGAACGGGGCTAGGACGGCGAAGTGCTCATCGTTCGCTACGATCCGTTCCCCCGCACGCGCCTCTGCCGCTACGACCGATTCGAGCCCGCAATCCCCAGGCCCGGAGTCCGCTATGCGACGGAGCCCCTCGAGCTCCTCGATCAGCCGGAACGGGACCGTCTCGGTCGCGACGAGCTGAACGTGGGGGTGCAGCAGGGTCCCGCCGGACTCCGGGCCCGCATTCTCGAGGAGCAGGACGGAGTGGATCGACGGCCGGGCCGCGAGGTCTCGGACGCGTTCACGGAAGAATCGAAAGAGCTCTCGGAGGTGCGATGGGGGGAAGTGCGGCAGCCCGGGAGCGTGGGCGGGGCTCGTGACGATCACTTCATGGAGACCGGCGCCCGCAGCACGCTGGAACAGGTCCGAGCCGGCCGTCGCGCCCTCGGTCCCAACCCCATCGACAGTGGGGAAACGGTTCGGTATCGATCGCACGGTCCAGCCCGGTGCGTCCGCCACGCTTCCGCTCGGTCGGACGGCCGCAATTTCCGGAGGGGTCCGGCCCTCGCGCCCTTCGCAGAACGGGCAATCCTCGGCATCCGCGGACCGAGACGACGAAGGCGCCCGGTACTCGTCCGGCCGGGCCGAACGGCCTTCCGCGACGATGCGCCATCGCCCGGTAATCGGGTCCCTGCGGAACTCGGACATGCGTGGCCCCGGCATGGGGTCAGGTCCTATTGAGGAGTCCTAGGCCCTCCCGGCGGCGGCCCGGTCAGGGGCGAGGACTGGACGAACGCATCGAGCGACACCTGCTTGTGCCGCCGTTCCGAGAGGCGCTCGGTTTTCACGGAGAGGGTCCGAATCGACCGTCCGCGCCCCGATCGCTCGGTGTCCCAGAGCTCCCGCGCGAGCCGGGTCGCCGCGAGCGAGAGAGAGTCGGGCCCCTCGTGGGCGGCCCCCAGCGATCGGCTTCGCTGCGAGCGAGAAAAGTCGCTCCACCGGAACGCGACCGCGACCGTCGTGTAGCGGAGCCCTTCCTTCTCTAGACTTCCGGCCAGATCACGCGCGAGCTCGTGGACCGCTGGCTCCACCTCCTCCCACCGGTCGACGTCCTGAGGGAACGTGCGATCGGTCGAACGCGAACGGGGGCCGCTTTCCCTTTCGACCGGGTCGCGTCCCCGGCCGCGCGCGATCGCGACCAGTTCGTGGGCGAACGGACCCACCCGGCCGGCCAGCTCGGAGGGGCGACACGCCGCGAGCTCCCCGATGGTGGTCACGCCCGCGGCCCGGAGGAGCCCCTCCGTCTTCGGGCCGACCCCGGGAATCGCTCGCGCCGGAAGGGGCGCGAGAAAGTCCCGGATGGACGCCGCATCGGGTGGTACGAGGACGATGCCCCCCGGCTTCGCCCGGTCGCTTGCCATCTTGGCCAGCACCCGGTGTGACGCGATCCCGATCGAGGAGGGAAGCCCGAGCTTCTCGTAGAGTCCCCGCTGGATCCCTTCGGCAATCGGGCGGACCGCGTCCGGGTTCTCCACGTCGACGGCAATCGCGAACTCGTCGATGCTCTGGGGCCGCACCTCATCGAACTGGGCCGCGAGCCACGCGCGGACCTCCGCCGACGCGCGCTCGTACTTGGGGTGGTCCGCCGGGATCCACACGGCGCTCGGACAGAGCCGATCCGCTTCCAGGACCGGTTGGGCGCTGTGGACTCCGAACCGACGCGCCTCGTAGCTGGCCGAGAGGACGACGCCGCGAGTCCGTTCTAACTTCGGGGAAGGCCCGACGATGACGGGCTGGCCCCGCTGCTCGGGACGATGCCGCAATTCACAGGAAACGTAGAACGCGTCCATGTCCACGTAGACGACCCATCTCATGGTCGCGTTCCCCGAAGAGAGGCGAGGGACGGAGGGCACGATGAACCCATCGGAGTCCCCCGCCCGTGGTCGATCGGGACGGACTCCGAGAGCTACGTGATGCGGTCGCCGCCCCTCAGAGAAGGCCGGTGACCTCTCCGGTGCCGTTCACACCGATATGCCGCGCGGCCGGGTCCTGGGGAAGGCCCGGCATGCTGAGGATCTCGCCCAGCGATGCGAGCGCGAACCCCGCCCCGGCCCACGGGTGCCAGGAGTGGACCCGGACGTCGAACGCCTGAGGTGCGCCGAGACGATGCGCATCATCGGACAGCGAAAGCTGGGTCTTGGCGACGCACAGCGGCCCTCGGCCGAGCCCCACCGATTCGAGGGCCTCGAGATCCATCATCGCCTGGGGTAGGGAGGCCACCCCGCGGGCCCCGTAGAGCGCTCGGGCGACGGTGAGAAGCTTCTCGGTCACCGGTAGGTCCGCCGCAAAGATCGGACGGGCGGCCCGTCCTTGAGCGGCTACGCCTCGCACTTCCGTGGCGAGGACCTCTGCGCCGGCCCCACCGTCCGCGTACGCGGTGGAGCGCGCCCAGCGCACCCCCTGGGAGCGGAGATGCTCTTCGAGAACGGCGAGCTCCTCGGGCGTGTCGTGAGGGTGTTCGTTCACCGCGACGACCGGTTCGAGCCCGAGCGTACGTACGTTGGCCAGATGTCGATCGAGGTTGGCGAGCCCGCGCCGGATCGCGTCGGGGCCCGTCACCGGAGGATCCGAAGAAAGGGTCCGACCGTGGTGGCGGAGAGCATCGACCGTGGCCACGACGACGGCGGCGACGGGTTGGAATCCGCCACTGGGCCCGACGAGGTCGACGAACTTTTCCGCTCCGAGCTCGGAAGCGAACCCGGCCTCGACCAGGACGTAATCCGCGAGCGAAAGGGCCAGCCGGACCGAGCTCACGCTCGCCGTGCCGGGGCCCAGATTCGCGAACGGTCCAGCGTGCACGAGCGCGGGGGTCCCCTCGGCGGTCTGGACCAAGTTCGGCTCCATCGCGTGTCGGAGGATCGCCGTCATCGCGCCCCCCGCACCCAGGTCCGAGGCCCGAATGGGGCGTCCCGCGCGCGAGAAGCCCACGAGCATTCCATCGAGCCGGGCATGGAGGTCGTCGAGATCGCGCGAGAGGCATTGGATCGCTGCAACCTCCGAGGCGGCCGCGATCACAAAGCCATCCGAGCGCTCCGGACCGCTCGCGGTGCCGCCGAGCCCCACGCGAACGCGGCGCAGCGCCCGATCGTCGAGATCGATCGCGCGAGGGACCGTGATCCGGTCGGGATCGATCTCGAAATCGTTGCCATAATGGAGGTGATTGTCGACCATGGACGCTAGAAGGTTCTGAGCGCTGGCGATGGCGTACAGGTCGCCGGTCAGGCCGAGGTTGATCTCCGCGCTCGGCTCGACCGTGGCGCGTCCGCCGCCTGTCGCGCCCCCCTTGGTGCCGAAGACCGGGCCGAACGATGGCTGCCGTAGGCAGGGGACGGCCCGGAATCCTTGACGCGCGAGCGCCATCGCCGTCCCGATCGCGGTGACGGTCTTTCCCTCTCCGTGAGCCGTCGGAGTCATGGACGTCACGAGGATCAACTTGGCCCGCGCGGGACCCGTCCGCGCACGGACGACCGAGGAAGGGATCTTGGCCATGCCGGGACCGTATGGGACGAGCTCCCCCGGCGTTAGGCCAAGATCGGCAGCGACGTCCTCGAGGCGCTTCATAGTTTCACGCGGGCGGAGACCCCCCAACTTGTTGGGGGGAGGAAGCCCGCCCCTTGGGTCTTCCGGGCACTCGGAGCTTCTGGTCTCGGACGTATCGGGCGACCGTCTCTTCGGAGACGCGGCCCACCGACCCGACGTAGTAGCTCGGGCTCCAGAGATGTCCGTGCGGGAACGTGAGCTTGAGCGTGGGATGCTCGCGGAACATCACGACACCCGTCGTTCCCTTCAACACCTTGACGATGCCGGTCGGCGACTCGGAGGGCGGTGCCTCGATAAACAGATGGATGTGGTCCGGCATGACCTCCAACTCCTTGACCTCCCAACCTCGAGCCTCGGCGACGGACCGGATACACGTCCTCAACCCGCGTTGGACCGCCTCGGGGAGATTCTTCCGGTACTTGGGACACCAGACGATGTGGTAGGCCAGTTCGTAGACGGCGGAACTGGCGCTCTTGATCTCCACCATACATTAATACCCCCTCAAGGACATATAGCCAGCGGTGCGGACGATTCTGGTGCGGCTGGAGGTGAGCCCCGAGGAGCGGGACGCCCTGCTCCGCACCATGGAGGCGATGAACCGCGCCTGCGATGCGGTCGGTGAGGTGGCGTTCCGGGAGAAGTGCCGCCGCCGAACACCGCTCCACCACCGGACCTACAGCATGGTCCGAGCGAGGTTCGGCCTCTCGGCCCAGATGGCGGTGCGCGCCATCGGGAAGGTCGGTGGGGCCTACGTGCGCGATCCCTCGCGCCAGCCGACCTTTCGCCTCCGTGGGGCCGTTCCCTATGACCCGAGGATCCTATCGTGGAAGGGCGAGGGCAGGGAACGGGTGTCCCTGCTCGCCCTCGACGGTCGGCACGAGTTCCGGGTGCGCTGGTCCGAGTACGGCCGACAGGCGGTGGCGCGCGGGAAGCTCCGGGGCGAAGCCGACCTGGTCTACCGGGACCGCGCGTTCTACCTCTCACTGGTCGTCGAGTCGAGGGACCCGAGACCGTATGAGCCGGTCGGAGCGCTCGGGGTGGACCTCGGGGTGGTCAACCTCGCCGTGGATTCCGACGGCACGACCTACAAGGCGGATGGGGTGGATCGAGTGCGAACCCGGACGGACCGCTTTCGAGCGCACCTCCAGCGAGTCGGCACGAGGAGCGCCAAGCGCCACCTGAAGGCGCTGGGTCGGCGAGAGGGAAACTTCCGTCGCCAGACGAACCACTGCATTTCCAAGGAGATCGTCGCGCGGGCCGAAGGCACGGCGCGAGCGGTCGCCCTCGAAGACCTCGAGGGGATCCGCGCGCGGACCACGGTTCGGCGCTCCCAGCGGCGACGACACCTCTCTTGGAGCTTCGCCCAGCTCCGCGCCTTCGTGGAGTACAAGGCGGCGGCGAAGGGAGTTCCGGTGGTCCTCGTGGACCCGAGGAACACGTCCCGTACATGCCCTCGGTGCGGGACGATCGACCGGAAGAACCGACGGACGAGGGAGGAGTTCCGATGCGTGTCGTGCGGCCTCGCTGGGCCGGCCGACCGCATCGCCGCAACGAACATCGCGGCGAGGGCCGGAGTCGACCGGCCCATCGTAGCGGGGAGTGAGGAAGTGTGGGGACATGTTTCCGACCTCAGCTGCAAGCCACTGATTTCAATCGGTGGTCGTTGACGGTTCTCCGGTCGTCCCTCTTGGCCGCCCCCGCAGGTGCAGGCCGCGGATAGGACAGACGGCGGTCCGCGCGGGCAGAGGAGCAGCTTCCAGCCGAGGGCGATTCCGCGTTCTGGTCCACCCTAGGGGCCCGGGTACGCCTCGATCCATGCGGCCTTCGTAGGCGGTAGCGCGAAACGAGGCTAAGAAACCGCAGTCTAGCGGGCTCGACCCTCCTCGACGGGCGGGAGATGGGATGACCGGGGTCGCTCCGCTCCCTGCGGTCGGCGCTCGCATCCCGCCTCTCCACCGGGAGGTTCTCCGGCAGGCCCGCGGCGCCTGCCTCCGATCCGCGGTCGGGCGGAGTGCGCGCCTATCCCGGCCGCTTCAAGAGCCGGTGACCGGTGGGGCGATTCGCCCCGGTTCACTCTCGATGTCCCCGAACGACGATCCGATCATCATCGTACCTTATGATCCGAGGTGGCCGGAGGAGTTCCGCGCGATCGGGACGGCGCTGCGGCTCGAGCTGGGGAAGGTCGCGACGCGCATCGATCACGTCGGATCGACCGCCGTACCCGGGCTCGCGGCCAAGGACGTGATCGACATTCAGATCTCGGTCGCCCAACGGACGGCCGAAGGAGGCATCCGCGGACCGCTCGAGACCCTCGGGTATGTCTTCTACCCCGCGAACCCCGACCGGACCCAACTGTTCTTCCGTGAACCGGAGGGGCGCCGCCGCACCCACGTTCACGTCCGCGCGCAGGGCAGCTTCGACGAGCAGCTCAACTTACTGTTCCGTGACTTCCTGAGGGCCGAACCCGCGGTCGCCCAGCTCTACGCCTCGGAAAAGCGGACGCTGGCGGAGCGTTTCCGGAACGACCGGGAAGGCTACGTTGCAGCCAAGGAGCCCATGCTCTGGAGCCTGCTCGTGCGGGCCCATTCGTGGTCTCAGAAGGTGGGCTGGTCGCCTCCGTCGAGCGACGCGTGATCGGGGCGATCCGAAGTACTAGCCGCCGCGGCTGAAGTCGATCGCCTGGGCGTCGACCTCGATCCCATCGGCGCGGATCCAGTACGGCTGGATCGACCGGGCGTGATCCGTGCGCCGCATCTTCAGTATCCGCAGCGAGAGATCGATCCTCCGGCCTTCCGCTGGGGTGGAGTAGCCGAGCAGGATGACCCCATCGGCGACGTACTCGGAGAGACCGTCGCGGCTCACCCCGGGGTGGCGCGGGTCGGCCTCGGCGGTGAACACCGTCGTCGCGCCGGAGGCCCGGCACGCTCCGGCGAGGGCGAAGAGCGTCTCGCGCCGGCCCGTCTCGTCATCGCTGAGCATGTGCAGCAGCGAAACCGAGTCGACCACGATCCGCCGCGCCTTCATCTTCGCGAGCTCGCCCGCGAACTCGCCGCGGATCCGCTGGATGCTCTGCTTCGTCTCCCGAGGATCGAGCCGGATCACATTGAGCGTCTTGCGCTCCACCGCCGCGTCGACCGGCCAGCCGAACTGCCGGGCGCTCTCGAGGAGTTGCGGGACATCCTCCTCGAGGGAGAGGAAGACGCCCGTCTCGCCGCGTGCGACCCCGGCCATGAGGAACTGCAGGCCGAAGCAGGTCTTCCCGGTCCCCGGTAGTCCGGTCACGAGCACGACGTGCCCGGCGGGGAGACCCCCCCGGAGCATCTGGTCGAGACCCGCGATCCCCGTCGGGACCTTGGGGTGAGGCGGCTCAGATCCGCTCATGCTGCGTGGTCACCAGCCCCGTCAGGTGATGGACGCGGACGACGAACCGGCCCTGGTATTCCTCGGCGAGGTGAGCGAGCACGGGCATCGATTTCTCGATCAGGAGCACGCGCTGCCGGTGGGTCCGATTCGGCGCGGTCGTCCAACGGAAGGCGAACACGGCATCGACCGAGTCGATGATCGCCTCCTCCGTGGCGGGCGCCGCGACCCCTTGGGAGAGCAGGAGGTAGACGATGCCGCCCCATTCCTTCGCCCGGCGGCGCAGTCCCTTCACGAGGGTCAGGAGGTCCCCGGGCTCGACGCCCCGGCGCACGAGGAGATCGGTGAGGGAATCCACGATGACGAGGTTCGATTGCCCTCCCGGTTCGAGCGCGTTGGCGAGAGCGGCGAGAGGTCCCGCGTCGGCGCTCCCACCCCGAGGGCCCCCTCCAAGGAGCGGACTCGGTACGGCGGCCCACGCGGAGGGAACGACGGTGTCGGCGAAGTACGCGGAGGAGAGATCTCGGAAGGTGAGGTGGCGCGTGAGCGCGTCCGGATAGCTCGAGTCGAACGCGGCACGCGCCTCGTCGAGTATCTGCTCCTGGGATCGGGTCAGGCTGACGTAGAGGATGCCGTCCGGGTAGACGAACGGGCCGGGGGCCGTGCCGAGGTAGATCCGGTGCTGGGAGGGATCCTCGCGGTGCTGCATGAGGTGGACGGCCGAGGTCAATGCGAACTCGGGGTGTCCCGCTCCGGGCTCTCCGAGGAGCAGAATGACCGATCCCGCCGGGACCCCGCCCGTCAGGTAATCGAGGTCGGGAACCCCGGTCGGCGCTCGGGCGGGTCCCCGAACGGCCTCGGAGGGCGTCGCAAGGACGGCGCCGGGGCCCATGAGGAATGGCCGGGGGGACTCGAGCGCCACGAACCTAAGCTCCGCGCGCTTCCAACCCCGATGCTCAGTATTTGTAGGTGCGGCTCCACTCGCGCCCGGGCTACCCGCTCGAGCCGATTTTCAGGAACTCCCGGAGCAGGACGGTCGCGTAGGCGCCCTTTGGGAGCGCGAACCGGAACCAGACTCCGTCTCCTCCCTCCGCCGAAGGGTCCGGAGAGATCCCGATGGGAGGCAGAGCCAGGGTCGCGGGACGCCACGATCCTGCGCTCGAGATGTCGGGGGTATGAGGAAGCTCGAACTCCTTTGGCGTGACCCGTTCGTCGGCGAGCACCCGATCGGCGAGCTCACCCGCCCGACCCGGGCGTCGCGGCGTCTCGAACCCGATGAGCGGGCCGGCGACGACCGCGCGTCCGCGGTGGACGAGATCGGCGCATTCCGGAACATTGTCTCGATCGACCGGGATCGCATCCTGCCCTCGCATTGTGCCGTCCCGGCCCACCCGCAGGATGTAGTCGCCCTCCTCGGGCACGTCCAGTGGGATCCCGAGTGAGCGGCGCAGGCTGACCCAGCGATTGAACAGGAGGGATTGGTAGGCATGGACGAAGAGCAGGCGAAGTTCGCGATTGAGCGCGCGGAAGGCGCGTTCGGGCGGATGGCCGTGGGCCAAGTGCTCGAGCATCGAGCGCTCGAACCGGTACTCGCGGGGGAAGTCGCGGAGGGCCCGCACCGCGTCGTGGTCCGCAGCATAGGCCGCGCGGGCGGGGGATCGGGAGGGATCGTCCCCGAGAGGAATCCGTGCGAGGTAGATCTCCACCGCCTCGTCCACTCGACCCTGAACGAGCGCGCGCCCGACCTCGTGGGTCACCGGACGGACCTCCCCGAAGCGCTGCAGGCCGAAGAGGTCCGGAAAGCGGCCGGCCTCTTCGAGCTCTCGGCGGACCGCGCCGTACGCCAGCACCGTCTCCTCCGACGACATCGGGAGGTCCGAGACGCGGATCTCGAACGAGTTCCCGTAATGGTGCCCCAGGGACAGTCCGTCCCGAGCTCGGTACGCCTCGAGGATCGTAGCATCGGCAAGATGGAGATCGGCCGCGGGCAGGGGACCCACGTAGGAGAACAGTCGTTCGGTGAGGGCGCGCCGATCCTTGGTCCCGGCCCACCGGACCGAATTCGGAGCGAGGCCGAGCCTGCGGGCGAGCGCGCTCGCGAGTTCGTGCTGTTCCCAGTTCCGGCTCTCGATCCGGACCACGACGAAGCGCCCGTCCGGTTCCGGAACCGGGTAGGCGGAGATCTCGCGTACGCGGAAGGATTCAGGGTTGGCTTTGAGGGTCCCCGGCACGCCGGGGGCGCGGGTCGCGTAGAACGCGAGCCCCACCGCCCGTTCATTCTCGGGGGGCTGGAGGTCCGCGCTCACGGCCCGCGCCACGAGGGGGTGGGTCTTTAGGGTGCGTGGCCGAGGTGGGCGGTCCGCGTAAGGCGCTTGCGGGCACGTGCGCGTCGCCTTCCCTCTGCGCATCCGAGGAACCGGGCTCGCTGGCAGCAGGCTCCCCGCGCGGCGGAGCGGTCGTTCCGCGAGTGTCGCGGCCCCAGCTTCGACGGGGGGCGGCCCGGTACGGTACGCGGAAGGAATGGTAGGGGATCGGGGCGAGCATGGCCATCCCGAACAGAACGATCCCGGCCGCGAGCGAGTAGGTGAGACCGACTCCGTAGGTCGAGAAGAGGTACCCTCCGGCCACCGTGCCGAACAATCCGCCAAGCCCGGCGATCGCGTTGTACAGGCCGAGAGCGCGGCCGCGCGCCGATCGACCGACCAGCCGCATCAGGAACAGCGTGCTCGCGGTGCTGATGAACGCCCACGTGACTCCGAGGAGGGCGTTCAACAACGTGAACCAACCCGTGAGCGCGGGACTGCCGTGTCCGAGGAGGATGTAGATCGGCCCCCACAGGAACAGGAGCATCAAGAGGACCCGGCCGAAGAGCGAGCCCAAGAACACCGACTTCGGCGAGCGGGCCTCGACCGCCCGGCCCGATTGGAAGAACAGTGCGGTCGCCGCCGCGCTGGACCCGA
Source organism: Thermoplasmata archaeon (assembly GCA_035532555.1). Lineage (NCBI taxonomy): Archaea > Methanobacteriati > Thermoplasmatota > Thermoplasmata > Thermoplasmata archaeon. Next base: position 44,905 of record DATKQS010000019.1, read on the forward strand.
GGTAGACGATGAAGATCGACGCGTCGGACAGCTGAGCGTTCTGCCAGAGGAAGACCGGAAATGGTCCGTAGAACATGTCGAAGCCGACGCTCATCACCCCGAGGGCCGCGAGGAAGAGGACCTCGCGTCCCTTCAACCGCTCGACGGGACCCCGCGCGATGTCGACGATGTTGAGCACGCGCGAGCGGAAGTGGCGATAGCGTTCGACGACCCCGCGATGCAGATTGACGAGCTCGGCGACGGCACGTCGCTCGATGCGGCTCGTTGGCTCTTCGATCCAGGCCCACGCGATGATCGCGCCGACGACCGCGAGGATCCCGGAGAGGACGAGGAGCCCCGTCATCACCTGGACGGCGGACTGGTTGACCCCGATGACGAACAGCCAGACGATCCCGATGGCGAGCCCCACCGTCGTGCCGATCCCCGAGATGAGACCGAAGAGACCGATGTCCCCCGGCCACCATCGCTTGTGACGGGTTTCCAACAGGAGCATCGTGCCGATCGGCGCGCTCGCGGCGCAGGCGAGCCCTTCGACGATGTTGAGCCAGAAGTAGCTGGAGAGGTCCGGAGCGAACGCGATCCCGATGATGCTGAGGCCGGTGGCGAGGAACGATCCGACGAGGAAGTACTTCCGGTGGGCGACGCGATCGGAGAGGTTCCCCCACAGGATCGTGAACGGGACCTGGCTCATGCTGCTCGCGCCGATGATGATCGTGACGGCGAACGCGGAGGCTCCGAAGTGCTGGAGCGCGAGCAGCGGGATCAGCGGCGTTGCGATCCCGTCGGAGATGGCGAGCGGGAGGTAGGCGAGGAACCAGAGATCGCTGCTCGAGGGTCGGATCGGTTGGTGGATGGTGATGTCGACCACGACCGCCGCCCAGTGCCCTTCGGACGAATGCTTCGATTTTGGGGCCGAGGCATAAAGCGTCCGTTACTCAGGAAGCAGAGCGGCGCCGGACCGCGGCACGCCTCCTCTAGGCCACGGGAACGCCGAGCTCGTGCAGGAGGGAGCGATGCTCCTCCTTGGAGATCCAGTCGACCTTGAGGTAGTCGCGCAGGTACTCGTCCGAGACATCGAACCGGCGGGCCTCTTCCACCACGAACCGGTACGCTTCGACCTCCGTCCATCGCTGGGTATACCCCACGGACCGATCGTACAGGTCGGCCCCGTCCCGACGTTGGCGGACGTGGCAGAGCTCGTGGTAGATGTCCATGAACAGCATGGTCGCCGAGCTTTCCCGGAGGTGGGCGGCGCCGACGACGATGCAGTCGGACGCCGGCGAGACCACCGGCTTCCAGCCGCGCGGAGCGCCCGGGAACTTCTTCTTCGGAGCGACGTACATCCACATGTCGTCGGCGACGAGCTCGATCTCCGTGGACCGGAACAGCTCCGCGCGCTTGTCCGCATCCGGCTCGAGCCGACGGGCGGTCGGCAGTCGATCGAGGGTCGGGAAGACCCCGAGGATCGGGTGTCGACCCATGGGGAGCTCCCGCCGGATCTCGAATTCCTTCGGGGGTTCCCCTCGCGGTGAGGCCGGCTTCGCAGAGGGAGACATCGACAGGAGCCGAACCGCTTCCCCTGATAAAATCCACCGGACGGGTTCGTGAGCGGCCGCACCCTGGGACCGATTGCCCTCCTATACCTTCGAATCCTAGCCCCGATGGAGATCGAATGCCGCCCCCGCTCACCTTTGCGCGCGTACCGGGCGTTCGACTCGGCCACGCGACGACGCCCGACGGCGCGAGCGGCGTGACGGTGGTCCGATTCGACCGCGCCCGTCCCGTGGTCGTCGACGTGCGGGGAGGAGCGTCGGCGACGTACGACATCGCATCGCTCGCGCTCGATGCCACCTTCGGACGGCGATGGGCGATCTTCCTCTCGGGCGGAAGCCTCTACGGTCTCGACGCGGCACGCGGGGTCCGGACCCGGATCCTGGAGGAGGGCGAGGGCCAACCGGCCTTCGCGAGCCCCAGCCGTGTGGTCCCGATCGCCGGCGCCGCCCTCTTCGACCTGCCGGTGGAGAGCGAGGCGATCCCGGATTACCTTCCGCTGGGGTACGAGGCGACGCGGGTCGCCGGCCGATCGGCGACGGCCTCGGGCCACGTAGGCGCCGGCGCCGGAGCGACCGTGGGCAAGTACCTGGGGCGGTCTCGGGCGATGCGCGGCGGCCTCGCGAGCGCGGCCGTACGGATTCCTCGCGGTGGCACCCTCGGGGTCCTCGTAGTGGTCAACGCGGTGGGGGCGGTGCGCGATCCTCGCAACGGCGCCTGGATCGCCGGAGCTCGCGCCCGCAGCGGTCGGATATCCCCGCCTCGGTCTGGAAGGGCAGCGGAGGGGACCGACTCGCACACCACCCTGGCTATCGCCGTCACCGATCTCGCGATCGGACGCTCCGGACTCCAGCGGATCGCAGCGAACGTCTCGGCGGGGCTGGCGCGCGTCATCGTTCCGTTCCACACCTCGGTCGACGGCGATCTCGTGTTCGCGGCCTCGACGGAGCGACGGACCCGCCTGCCCTCCGAGCGCCGCGCGGGGGAGCTCGTCGATCGGATCGGGGTCCGCGCCGCGGAACTGGCCTCCGAAGTCGCCGCTCGGGCCGTACGCCCGACCGCCTAGGGCGCTGGGGTACGCCGCATCGTGGTGCCGCGCAGCCCCCGGATCAGATCGGTCTTCGTCACGATCCCCTGAAGCGTGCCTCGGTGCGCGACGAGGACGGCCGGGATCTGGGTCAGGAGGGTCGCGAGAATGTCGGCTGGGAAGTCGGTGTCCACCTGAGGGTAGGCGCTCTCCTGGACGTCCCGGACGCGCACGCGGGAGCGCGGGCTTCCTCCCTCTCCCAACGCACGCAGGAGAGCCGCCTCCGACAGCGACCCGGTCACCTTCCCCCCTTCGACCACGGGGATCTGGGAGATCGCACGCTGCTCCATCAACTGGGCCGCAGCGTGCAGCGGAGAAGAAGCGTCGATCACGACGAGGTTGCGGGTCATCACGTCTCGCGCGGTCAGGCGGGGGGTTGCGATCCCTTCCTGGGCCTCTAGGTACGTGACGATCCGCTGGACGAGCTCGTACGAGGGCCGGATCTGACCTCGTTCGATCCGGGAGATCGTGGCGTCGCTGCGCCCCACCGCTCTCGCGAGCTCCCCCAGGGGCATGCCGAGGGCGCGCCGACGCTTACGGATCTCGGCAAGGGATTCCACAGAGAGGGAGACGGTCGGGCTCTTATGGGGCTTTCCTCGGCCCGTTTCGGCGCCTCCCCCGGCGAACGCCTCGCGTCCAAGCGAGGACGGGAGGGCCATCCACCTTCGCGCGGAAAGATACATCCACCGGCGCGACGTTGGGGGTACGCCCGATGTCGATGCCTCGCCGCACCGAATGGATCGTCGCTCCGCCGGAGATCTGCTGTCTGTGTCGGGAGCCGTTGGGCCTGCCGGCCGAGACCAGCGCCTGGAACGGACGGCCCGCCCATCGCGATTGCGTCCGGATCCACCTGATCCAGGGGGACCCCGCCTTCCGGGAGACGGGCGGGGAGGCGGACGAGGCCCCGGACGAGGGGGCGGAATCGCTTGACGGGGTCCTCCCGCGCGATGACGAGGACAACACCTTCGAGTGAGGAATCGGACCTCGGTGGGGCCCAAGGTGCCCGAATTGTCGCGCCCGGCTCGACGCAACCAATAAGAGCCTCCGCTTTCGTGGTATCCATCGGATCGGCGAGTTAGGAGTAGTACGAATGCCCGAAGTGGTCATCACCTGCGACTGGACGATGATGAGCAATCACAATGGGAAGGAGTTCCTCGGCTTCGGCACCACCACTCCGGCCTACGTCCTTCCGGAGCGCGTGTACAAGCGCCTGTTCTATCCGGACATGCCGGTCGATGAGAACGGCTTCCCAGTGGCCGCGCCGTACGGAATGCGCAAAATCGAGGCGGCGCTCATCGACGGCGGGTTCGACGCCCGCATCGTCCACCCCTCCCACCTTCACCGCTACATGCCCGGCTCGGCGAAGGTGCTCCTCATCTCGGGACACGACTACTTTGGGCTGAACCCTCCGGCGTCGACCTTCGGCGGGGTCATGCACCGCGACCCGCTCAACTGCGTCAACTTCAAGCGGATGATGACCCAGCCCGCGGTCGTCGAGGCCCGCAAGCAGGGCATGAAGATCATCGCCGGCGGTCCGTGCGCCTGGCAGATCGCCCCGCCCACGCGGATGAAGCTCCCCTGGATCCAGGAGTTCGTCGACTCGTTCGGTGGCATCGACTCGGTCGTCGAGGGCGAGGGGGACATCTTCGTCAAGGAGATCGTCCGAAAGGCGCTCGCCGATGAGTACCTGCCTCCCCACGTCATCATGACCCCGAAGGAGGCGCCGAAGGTCGAGCAGATCTCCACGATCAAGTACGCCAGCGTCAACGGTCTCGTCGAGATCGGGCGCGGCTGCTGCCGCGGGTGCTCGTTCTGCTCGGTGACCACGCGCCCCACTCGGTGGTACGGGCTCGACAAAATCGAGGAGGAGCTCCGGGTCAACGCGAAGGTCAACAACCGCAAGGGGATCCTGCACTCGGACGACGTCTTCTTCTACGGCAGCCCGAACGTGATGCCCCGCGAGGAGAAGCTGATCCCGCTGCTCCAGCTCGCGAAGCGCTACTACGAGCAGGTCGGGTGGAGCCACGTCGCCATCGCCTCGCTGATGACCAAGCCGAAGCTCCTGTCGAAGTGCGCGGAAGTGCTCATCGACGACAAGCAGAAGTGGTGGGGCGTCGAGATCGGGGTCGAGACCGGCTCTCCGCATATGGTCACCGCCGCCATGCCCGGCAAAGTCGCTCCGTTCAAGGCCTCCCAGTGGCCCGAGCTCGTGGTCCAAGCGGCGGGCCTGCTGAACGACAACCACGTCTATCCGGCGTGCACGTTCATCGTCGGGCTCCCTCAGGAGACCGAAGACGACGTCCTGAAGACGATCGACCTGATCGACGACCTCTGGGATTTCAAGGCGCTCCTGGTGCCGATGTTCTTCGTACCCCTCGGCCACCTGAAGTCCCGGGACTGGTTCCAGCGCGACATGCTCTCCGACGTCCAGGAGGAGCTGCTCAAGCGCGCGCTCACCCACGGCATCCGCCAATCGAAGGGCCTCCTCACCGAGTTCTTCGATTGGGAAGGGGCGCACACCACGGCGTATCGGTCGGCGTTCCGCGGGTTTATCGGGTTCCTCGAGCTCATCGCCAAGATGCACGGCCTGTACAGCCCGGCGAACCGGCCAGGCCGTTCGATCGAGGACCCGAACCGCTACCCGGACCGGCTCCCGATCCCCACGATCCCCGTACGCGAGTAGGCCGGCTAGGGCGGCAGCCACCGATCGGGGTCGTCCTGCGCCACGGGCCGGTGGATCGGCTTGATGGGGCGCGGCCGCATCCCGATCGTGTCGTGGCCCTGGACCGTGAGCTTGGTCTCCCGACCGTTGCTGTCGTACGCTCTCCAGCACCCGCCATCGTACGGGAAGCCGAGGATGATGTGCCGGCGCCCCCAGTTCCGAAACAGGTTGAGGTCGGCGTCCGACGGGTGCAGGGCCCCGGAGGGGTGCGAGTGGACGGTCCCGACGATCGCGAGATCCACCGGGAGCATCCAGAACTGGAAGTTCGCGTGCCGGCGACCCGCCGTCGTTCCCGGGAGAAGCAAGAGCTCGGAGATCACCCCGGGAGGATCGGCGCGCAGCATCCCCCCGAACTCGTTGGGGTAGGAAGAACCGGCGGCCGCGAGCGCGCTGTCGAGCGCATTGCGCGTGATCACGGTGGGTGTGTCACCGAGACGAGCGGTGGCTCCCGGCGCGGGCTTACGCTGGGGGCGGAACATCGGCACCGTTCGGTCCCTCCTTCTCCTCGGGGGCCTCGGCCCACGGCAGGATCCCCTTGCCCCGCAGGCGCGAGAGGTTGGTCGCTCCGAAGCGGATGAACCGAGCACGCCGCGGCGAACGGTACGCGAGGACCGAGCCACCGGGCGCGACCCGGGTCTCGACTTGACCGTCGATGACCGCGAGGGAATGGATCTCGCCGCTCGCGGGGCGGATCGTGATCGTGTGGAGCGGTTCGACCACGATGGCGCGGGCGACCGCGCGGAACGGAGCGATCGCGACGATGACGATCCCCTCGACTCCCGTCTCGACGATCGGGCCCAGCGCGCTCAGGGAGTACCCGGTCGAACCCGTGGGGGTCGCGATGATGACGCCATCCGCCTGGAGCCGGCCGATGTGGCGGCCGTCCAGGATGATGTCGAAGCGTCCCATCTTCGCCGGGCGGCCGGAATGGATGACCACCTCGTTCGTCGCATCCGGCATCGCGACGCCGGCCGCCTGGACGGCGAGCTTCATCCGTTCCTCGACGAAGTAGTACCCCCGCAGGAGCCTCCCGATCGCGGACTCGAACTCGGTCGCGTCCCGTCCGTCGACCTCGGCCAGGACGCCGACCGTCCCGGCGTTCACGGCGAGGAGCGGGACGTTGGTCCGCTGGAGGGTCGATAGATACGTCCCGTCGCCGCCGATGGCGACGATCGCGTCGGCCGTCAGGTCCGCGAGCGGTGCGCGCGGGAGCGGGGTTTCGATGGGGAGATGGGCCCCATCCGCGAGGACGACCTCCGCCCGATCCCCGATCAGATCGATCGCGCGGCGGACGAGATCGAGAGCGCTCGGCTTCTCCGCGTTCGCCGTGATTGCGATCTTCACGGGGGACCCCGAGGCGCACGCGCCTTCAAGAACTCGACATCGCCCCAGGCGAGGACGCTCGTCCGTTCCTGGACGGTGAGCGGGAAGGTGCCGATCGGATGGCCCTCGAAGTCGGAGATGCCTCCTCCCGCCTCGACCAGGATGCGATAACCGGCAGCGATGTCCGTGGCTCGGAGGTTGCGGCTCGCCGGGACGTTCTCGAAGATGTAGCCGTCGGCGGTGCCCTGGGCGACCTTGGCGATCTCGAGCGACGCGCAGCCGAGCGCGCGGATCCGGCGCGCCTGCCGGGACATCTCGACCGTTCGATCGCTCGCGTACCGACCGAGGTTCGCGAACAGGAGCTCGGTCTTCGCGTTCCAGGGGCGCACGTGGATTTGCCGGCCGTCGCAGAACGCGCCGCCTCCGCGGGTCGCCCAGTACGTGGTCCCCCGGTAGAAATCGTAGACGACCCCGGTCTCGATGCCGTCGAGGTGGTCGCGGCCGAGCGCGAGGGAGATCGCCGCGAACGGGAGGCCACGCAAGGCGTTCGTAGTCCCGTCGATCGGATCGACGACGAGCGTACGGTCTCCGCCGCGTCGCAGGTGACCGATCTCCTCGCTCAGGAAATCCCAGTCCACGGCCTCGCGATCGAGCACGGAGAGGATCTCGGCCTCGGCCACGCGGTCGAGCTCCTCGGTGGGGGATCCGTCCGCCCCCATCGCGACCACGTCCGCCCGGTGGGGCGAGCTCGAGGCCTGGATGACCGCCGCGTGGGCAGCGGCCGTGATGCGAAAGAGGATCTCGAGGTCGGGCGAGGTCAGGCCGGGCACGGAGGAGGGACGAGAGGAGGGCTCAAGACCCCTTTGGCCCCGCGGGCTCCGGGCCCTCCGCGTGCGTCCCTTCCCCGTCCCCTTGGGAAAGGGGACGAACGGTAGGCTCGCACCGGACCGGGAAGTTCACCGAGTTCGCGATGAAGCACATCTCGTCGGCCCGCGTGTGGAGCTCCCTCGCTCGATCGGGCGATCCGCTGCGGATCGTAACGGCCGGGTGAAGGGTCACGAGGACGAACCGACCCGATCCATCGGGGGCCGTTTCCATCGTACCGTTTGCCTCGTCCGAATACGTCTCCACGACGATATCCGACTCTGCGCACAGATGCAGATACCAGAGCATGTGACACGCCGACAGGGAGGCGACCAGAAGTTCTTCGGGATTGTACCGGCTACGGTCACCGCGAAAGATCGGGTCCGAGGATCCCGGGAGTTCGGGCTTTCCCTCGAAGGCGATGAGATGGTCGCGATCGTACGCCCGGTAAGCGCTCGTGCCGGTCCCGCGGTTCCCGGTCCAACGTACGCTCGCGCGATAGTAGTGCGTCATGCGTCGGGAATCGACGACGTACCTGGGATCCCGTATTGACCATTACGAGCCGGCCGCCGGGACGCGGGGAGGGGCGGGCACCCTACGCACGGAGAGGACCGCAGGTTCCTCTCGCGATCGGCCTCCTCTCGTGAGCGCACGTTACTTTAAATCACGGACCCGGCTCGCGCCGCCAATGGAGTTCCAATTCCTGGGGGGAGCGTCGGAGGTCGGCTCCCTCGGCCTCGTCGTCCGCGACGCGGGCCGCACGCTGCTCTTCGACTACGGGATGACGCCGACCGACCCGCCCTCGTATCCGCTGCGCGTGCCGAACAACGTGGACGTCGCCTTTCTCACGCACGCCCACCTCGACCACTCGGGGATGACTCCGATCCTCTCGCGGCTGCCCAAGGCCCGAGTGATCGCGACCCCCGTCACGCTCGCGGTGTCCAACCTCCTCGCGCGCGACGCGCTCAAGATCGCTCGTCTCGAGGGATATCTGCCTCCGTACCAGTCCCAGGACATCGGCTCGCTGCATGCGCACGCGACCGCCATGGGCCGCCACGAGACGTTCCGCGACCACGGGATCGAGGTCGAGCTCACGCCGGCCGGGCATATCCCCGGCGCGACGATGTTCCGCTACCGAGGAGAGAAGGATGTGCTGTTCTCCGGCGACGTGCAGACCATCCCCACGCATCTCGTGAAGGGGGCCGAGCCGCTCGAGTGCGACATCCTCGTCCTCGAGTCGACCTACTCCGGAAAGGAGCACCCGGACCGCAAGCAGACCGAGCACCAGTTCCTCGACAAGATCCGCGAGACGGTCGAACGGGGCGGCAAGGTCATCGTGCCGGCGTTCGCCGTCGGACGAGCGCAGGAGGTCCTGATGACGCTCGCAGGAACGGGGCTTGAGGTGTACCTCGACGGGATGGCCCGCGCGGTGAACTCGATTTACGCTGCTGCTCCGGAGTACCTGTCCGACCCGAAGCGATTCCGCCGGGCCATGGACTCCGTGCACGTCATCGAGCACCAAGGCGAACGGCGGCACGCCGTCCGGGAGGCCGACGTGATCGTCACGACCGGCGGCATGATGGACGGAGGTCCGGTGCTGTTCTACGTCGGGGAGCTGTATCGAGACGCGAACTCCTCGATCCTTCTCACCGGCTTCCAGGTCGAAGGATCGAACGGCCGCCAGCTCATGGACGAGGGGACCTTGACGATCGACGAGACGACGATCCGGCCCGTGTGCGAGGTCCAGAAGTACGACTTCTCGGCTCACGCCGGACATTCGGAACTAGTGGAGCTCGCTCGTCGGACCCACGCGCGCAAGGTCGTGCTCATGCACGGCGATCAGCGCGAGCCGCTGCGCGACGCCCTCGCGGCCGAGTTCGAGGTCGTGCTCCCCGAGAACGGGAAGTCCTTCACGATCTGAGCGCCCGGGGTCTACGGAAGATCGACCCAGACGCGGTCGTCGTCGACGCGGACCCGATAGGTGAGGGCCGCAGGGACCCCCCCTGCGGGCGGTTCGATCCCAAACGGATCGGCCTGGACCGCCCCGGTGCCTGCGTCGAAGGCAGCCTCGTGCAGGATACACGTCAGTCGCCGACCGACGAGCGTTCCGTCCGCGAGCGAGGCTCCGAGATGAGGGCACTCTCCCTGCAGGGCGCGAATCGACTCCCCAAAGTTCACCAGCACGATCGGGACTCCCTCCACGTCCGCCCCGACGATCTCCCCCGGCGGGACCTTCGATGCGGGGATCCCCGTATCCTTCCACACCACGGGGCTTGCACCGATCCTTTGGCTAATGGGCCGTGTGGCGCCCTCGATAGGCGATGGCGCGCGGCCGCTCCTCGTCATCCAGCGCGCCCTCTTCCTCGGGGATGGGCTCGGGTCGCGGCATCGAGCTCCAGATCCCTCGGATCCTCTCCCAGAGCTCGTCGAGACCCTCGCCGGTGGCCGAAGAGACTTGGAGGCGCTTGCTCCCCGGACGTCGGAACAGGTCGGCCTTCGTCTCGACCTCGAGGATCGGGCGGCCCGGCAGTTCCCGCTTCCAGCGCGTGAGGAGCTCTTCCTGTTCCTCGAGCGGCGGATCGGCCGCGGGGGTCGGATCGAGCACGAAGAGAACGACGCTGGCGGCCCGCTCGACGGCGGTCCGGGCCTCCGCCTCGGCCGGGTTCGCTCGGTGGGAGCGGCCGAGGACTCCCGGGGTATCGAGCACCTGCCAGCGGTCGAAGCCCAGGTCGGCGTGCCCCACGGCGATCGCGAGCGTGGTGAACGGATAGTCGGCGACCTTCGGGTGCGCCGAAGATAGGCGCGCGACCAGAGAGGACTTCCCGACGTTCGGGAACCCCGCGACGACGAGCGTGGGGGCGTTCGGGTCGAGCCGGGGCCGGTCATCTCGGAAACGATCGATCTGCTTGAGCCGGGCGAGGTCGGCGTCAATCTCGCGAACATGGCTCGCCATGCGACCATAGAACCGGCGAACTTCGACCCCGAGCTCGTCGGCCCCCGCCGCGTGATGGACGGCCCGTTCGGAGTCCCGTTGCAGACCGCGGATGCGGTCCACGGCACGTCCGACTCGGGTGAGCGATCGATCGAGGGTCCCCTCGCCGAACCGTCGGGCGATCAGGGCCCGTTCGAAGTCGGTCAGCGGGGGGCGCCGGAACCGGCGCGTTTCCGCCTGAAGGAGCCGGATGACGGTGGCCGCGCTCCGGACGACCTTGAGCTCGGCCCGGTGGCGGTCGCGCTCGGCCTTCGTGCGCCCCTTCGGGTTGGAGAGGTCCGCGCGGTGGAAGGCGATGTCGAGAATCTCGACCGACGCCGGGGAGGGTCGTTCAGCCCCGGAGCGGGACGGACGCCGTGCGGGTGCGGTTTGCGCCATGGGTCCCTCTCCGCGTGTCACCGGACCGGGCGCATAGGCTTGTCCTATCGAGCGGACAGGTGCGAATCCCGACAGGCTGCGTCCCATAATTCGGTGAGCGAGTAGTTCCCTCGAGGGGGAGGACCCGCTTCCAGTGGAGGGGAGAGGGGTCTAAATGGCCGGATTTCTCTCTCGAGATGCCCGAGGATCGCCGCGCCGCTTATCGTGCCTACG